>JABWCM010000229.1 GCA_013360285.1 Myxococcales bacterium | reverse complement strand
GTCCCGTCCTTGCGGAATATTCCCGATATTCCTCAGTCCGGTCCCGGCCAATTCAGCGCTAAATTAGCTCGACCAGGGTCACTCCCTTATTTCCGCTGATCCTCAGAGTTTGTGAAAAAATATGGGGACGGACTTGGACGCGGGGATTTTGTTCCCCATGCCCGGAAGAAAACCGAGTCATATCGGGAATATTGCGCAGGTTTTTTTCTGGGCAGAGGGGACAAAAGCATCTGTCCAAGTTCGTTCAGCTATTTTTTCACAAGCTCATAGTCTGACGGGGCAACCAGACCTACCCGTATACATACCAAGACTCAACGAACCATTTTATTTTTGATCGACAAGGAGACCCTCATTTATGTCACAGGTAGTATTGGCTCGAACACACCTGAGAAAAGCATCATGTCCAACGTCTGTGGTCGGAAAGCAACGTCATTGGGCTCGGGCAAAGCTGGGCGCCGTGTGTGTGTTACTGGTCGCGACAGCATGGGTAACCACGGGTTGCAACAGCGCGGAATTACGTTCGATTCAGGAAAAATCCGCGGCTCTGGAAAAACAAAATACTGAGTTATCTACTAAGATAACAGAACTTCAGCAGAAACTGGAGTCGCTGGAAACAACTTCACAGAAATTCCAGGCAGCAGCGGCAGAATTTCATACTCAAACGTCTGGGCGTCTCGGTTATCTGGAGTCACCCTCGAAAGTGGTACAAGCAACGGCATTTGAGATTGTGGACTCAGAAAAAAACAAACGCGCCGCCTTTGCATTGTCACCTACAACCTTGGGAGTGGGATTCGTGATGAACGACGTCAAGGGTGTATCCCGATTGTTGGTTCGAGTCGACGACAAAGGACCGGGCCTATTGTTTGGTGATACCAACGGCGTACAACGCCTTGTTTTAGGAGTACCGGCGGTACAGCCAGGTCAAACCGGCGCCCCGGAATCATCCATTCTCCTGATGGATGACAAAGGAAAACCGATTTGGACGGTGGGCGGGAACGCCGCCGGCATAACCCCGCCACCCGTTCCCTAACGCGGATCCCCCACGAACCTTGCGTTTGTGGAAAATCCGCGCCAAACATAGGGCATCGCCTATTGTGCGGTTTTTCTGTACAATGCAATACACAACAATGAGTTGGTATTGGGGGTTCAGACTCCGTAGTCTGAACAGTGCAGGGAAACTTCGCTGCGTACTGTCCACATAATCGGGTTCATTCCCCATCAGGAGATCAAAATGACTCAACCCAATAAACACCAGTTGGCACTTGCATCAGCAAAAAGTGTGGTCCGTGGCAGCCGCCAGGCCTTTCGATGGATGTTGGCGGGTGTCGCCGCCTTCCATGTTTCCTCCGGCTGTGCGGAATCGGACAGCGGCACCCAAACCGGCGATTCCACTGTTGCAGTCGGCGATACCGGCAATTACTCCGATATCCTAAACGATCTCGTCGATATCGTTAGCGGATTAGACACGAAGGTTTCATCAGATGTGGCTGAACCCTCGATAGATACTACGAACGGCAACGACACCATGGTGGCGGACAAGGACACGTCTCCAACACCCACCGATGTGGCCGAAAACAGCGACACTGCGACATCATCAGATGCCACAGCCAACGACGACACCAATACGAGTATTGACGATGTCGCCATGGGTGACGACAGCCAGGATCAACCCGATTCGGCAAAAACGCCGGATACTGCCGGCGAAGATATCCAAGCCGCCGATGCGACGGACGAAATGGACGCCGGAACCCAAACATCCTGTTTGCAACCCACTGGCGAACCCTGCGAACTGGCCACCGACTGCGAAGCGGACTGGGCGCTCTGCGAAGATGGCGAATGTATGGAGCAGGATTTTTCGAACGAAATCGCCATGGAATGCTGCCAAGAATACTACGCAAGCGGGTTTACCGGACCACTTCCAAAAGGTTGTAACCCGTGGGGACCACCTGCACCTCCCGCTTTTGTTGCCGCCAACTTTAACCGGCGAACGGGGGTGGCATGATGGTCACGCTGAACTTACGCCGCCAGGCTGCGGAACAACAGCTTATCTTAACCGGTGTCGATTCGTTAAATAAGTTTGACCGAGGCACCGCAATCGAAACCTGGCGTGGTCGTATGGTCAATGAACACATCAGCGCCCGTGTATTTGCGTCGCTTATACCCCAAATGATGAAAGCGGGTCTGGACGCATCTCACCTTTCGCAGGTTGCGGTGATGATCACCGACGAGTTACGCCACGGAAGGCAATGCGCTGCCGTGGTTTCCGCGTTGGGAGGGGATCCCTGCGCCGAAATTCCGGAATTGGCCGACGTGCCCAATCATGAAGATGCTTCCCCGCTGGAAGGGCTTTTGCGTAACGTATTGAGTATCTCGTGTTTGAGCGAAACGGTTGCCGTGGCACTTATCCGTGCAGAGCAACAAGCCGTAGCGCCGCCGGAAATGCACACAACGCTGTCTATGATCTTGGCCGACGAGGTCCAACATGCCCGTTTTGGCTGGGGATTGTTGCGCGAAGTTAGTTCATCTTTAGATAAGGATGTCAAAAACCGACTTAGCGATTATCTGGTGGTCGCGTTCGCCCATTTGCGGGAGCATGAACTCAAACACCTCCCGATAGACCACATCCCTTCGTCGGCCGCATCCGAAGTTGGCGTATGCGACGGTCGGGACGCAAGAACGCTATTTTTCGACACCGTCCATCAGGTGATCATTCCCGGCCTTGAAAAACATGGTTTTGCTGCAAAATCGGCTTGGCAGGACTCGATGAATGTCGGTATGCATCATTAAAAACGGCACTCAACGATCTCGTCTCGTTTCGTCTCGTTCCACAAACCACACTGCAAAACCTTCCGATTTTTATCATCGACCGTGGTTTCGGCACTTTTCCTTCAGAGTATCAGGTGACAATCCGATTGCTGAATGGCAATTCAGCGGGGACAACTGTCCCACCGGGGACAATCGAGAAACGGGGACAATTGCCCCATCCGTCACTCAAAGTCCGTGAACATACTTGACAATCCTTGACTGACTAACTGGCATAAAACTTGCGAGTGCCCCTAACGTTCGTCGTTTCAGGAGGTCGTATGCTTCACGATATCAAACCAAAAAAGAAAGAAACCCCCAAAACCGATTCCAAACCCAAAAAGCCCGCAGACAAAAAACAAACTTCGACAAAGAACGGAGCAGGCTCGTCTTATGCAGAAGGTGCCAAAGCGCTTGCGCCCGCTGGAAAAACTGCCGCCAATCCTCAGAAAGCTTTGGCCGACCACATCGCCGCCGGCAAATTGTTGAAAGCAGGAATGCAGGGTCCCGAAGTACTTGGTTTACAACAATTGCTGGAAATGGAGGAATCCGATCAGACCAGCAACTTTGATGCAACCACCAAAAAGGCGGTAGAGAAGTGGCAGTCCAAACGAGGCCTTACCGTCGATGGTGTCGTAGGAAAGTCAACATACAGCTCCCTCTACAATGCTGCTCATGGAATGGTGTTCCACAACGAAGGCACCAATCGCCCCAAAGATGAAAAAAAACAGGCCATTTACGACAAACACGCAAAAAAAATCGACAAGATGAAACTCGTGAGCACCCATAACGCAGCATTGGCGGCGTTTGAAGCTCACTGGAACAAACATCAAGCACGATACGAAGCGGTTGCTCAAAAAACCAACATTCCGGCCCCGCTTGTGGCAGCCATTCATTGGCGAGAAAGTTCAGGAAATTTCAATACGTATCTGCATCAGGGCGATCCGTTAGGCAAACCTGCGGTCCATGTTCCCAAAGACATTCCGGTATTTTACAAATGGGAGGACGCTGCAATCCACGCCCTGAACATGAAAGGTTGGTTGCGGGATTCCATGAAAATGACCGCCAACACCGGTGATCTTGCGGCAATCGCAACTTATGCCGAACACTACAACGGACTTGGCTACCACAACAAAGATCGCACCAGTCCTTATGTTTATGCGGGCACCGATCAGTATACGAGCGGTAAATACGTAGCCGACGGCAAATTCGACGCCAACACGAAAGACCAACAACCCGGCGTGCTTGCAATGGTGTTACGAACAGGCAAACTGGGCGTTCCGAAAGAAAACGACGAACAAAAAGACGAACCAAACAAAAAGCCGGCCAAAGAACCCGACGCCGACAACAAGCCGAAAGCGCCACCCAAACCCACGGTTACTGTTTTCAAGAAGGGCGACAAAAGCCCGCAGATCAAAGAGATACAAAAGTTACTGAAAATGAAAGCAGCCCACCAAACCGGATATTTCGGCCCCATCACCGAAGCTGCGGTCAAGGCATTCCAAAAGAGTCACGGGCTGGAAGTCGACGGAATCGTCGGCCCGAAAACCATGGCAGCACTGAAAAAGCATGACTAACCGAGATTGCTCACTCACCAGCCCGGGTTGCTCACGAGGTTGCGGACGAGGGCGCCGAGACGACCATCATGGCTGCCGGCGGGCTTCTTCGGCAATTCGTGGGGGGCGCAACTCGGGACGCCAACCGAACTTTTTGATGTAGGGTGTATCCTTTTTCGCGATACAGTCCAACACTAACTTTCCAATAGTTGGCGCAAACTTAAACCCGTGACCGGAACCGCCGGCCACCACGTATAAGCCCGAATGGTCCGGATCGCCGGCAATCCAAAAATGCCCGTCCCAACTATCGCAATACAGGCACAACCTTGTGTCCACCACGGCGGAATCCACCAAACCCGGCAGCGCATTGTGGGCAAATTCCACAATTTCTTTCAGTTCATGCTCCAAAACGTGCCGCACCGAATCATCGGCGTCGACCATACGACCCGGTCCGTGATTGGCAATTTTAAGGACGCCGTTGGGATGGAGCGGAAAACCATAATAACCCGTCTGAGAAATATCCGCCGCAAATACCGGAAACCGGTCCGCATCAAATAAGCGGGTGTCTTTGGGCTGAAAATGAACCACCGGTTGGCCGGGAGTACGAAACGCCTGGGCGATATGAGGAACCAATTTTCCTGTCCACGCTCCGGCCGCAACCACAACAATATCCGAATGGACGAACTCACCACGATCAGATACCACACCCAGTACACGTCCGGAATGTAACCAAGGCCGAAAAATCCCCTGCCCGGTTCGAACATGAACCCCCAAATCCCGGGCTCGCTGAACCAATGCCGCAAGCACTTCCCCGGAACGCGCAAACCCGCCCACCGGGTTAAAATAGCCAAAAGGATACAAATCCGTGTTCCATGCCGGGTAACGTGACCGAATCTCCGCAGCATCAAGCAGTTGCACCGCGTGGCCACGAGCTGTCAACGATTGTATGCTGTCGTACTCAAAACCACCGGTTTCGAGCGGTTTTGAGCGTAAAAACAGAACTCCGGTTTCGTGAAACAACGACGCGCCCAATTCATCGTTCCACCGCCTCCAACCGTCTATCGCCTCTTCCATCAACGCGACATAGTCCCCGTCGGTTCCATAATCCAGCCGAATAATTTTGCTGATGTCGGTGGTAGCTGCCAAAGGATGAGGAATCGTACCGACATCAATCAGCACCACGTCCCAACCCTCTTGATACAGCGCCAAAGCTGTCGTTACCCCGAATATTCCGCCGCCAAGTATTACTGAACGCATGTATAAAGTTTCTCCTCCGTGGCCTAGGTGGCTGGTGTTTTTGGATGATTTCCACGCCTGGCCGCCTTTGGCCGTCTCGTCCGTAAAAATCTCTGCGCCATATTCCCGATATGACTCAGGATTTTTCCGGACGAGTCGGCTCAAATTGGGCGGGGTCGTGAAAACCTCTAAAAAACACCAGCCACCTAGTCTACGAATCTTGCGGATAAATCCAAGCGTTCGATCAAACCCGTGAGCAATCTCGGTCAGCCCAGATCGAACTATGCCGGGTTTTCGAGTTGAAAAACGGAAGCGTCGCAAGGTATCGTCGCCTTTGTCCGCGGCTTGGAGTTAGACCGGCGTTTTGGTCCCCAAGCTGCATAAGCCAACATTCCGCGTCAACGTGTCGTTTTTTACCCCGAGGATCATACTGCATGGCAAAATTACAGATTTCTCAAATTCTGCGTGGTGACATCCCCCTCGGTGCATCGGTGGAGGTCGCCGGCTGGGTTCGGACCCGTCGCGACTCCAAAGCAGGTATCTCCTTTATCCATCTGCATGACGGTTCCACTTTTCATCCGCTTCAGGTTGTAGCCGGTCAGGAGTTGAGCAATTACGAACTCGACATCAAACGCCTGACGTCCGGATGCGCTATTTTCGTCGTGGGTACGGTGATTCCGTCGCAAGGTGCCGGCCAAGCGGTCGAGGTGTCGGCTACAGAGGTGCAAGTACTTGGGTGGGTAGATGACCCGGAAACATACCCGATGCAACCCAAACGTCATACAATGGAGTACCTGCGGGAATTCGCCCATCTTCGGCCTCGTACCAACATTACACTTGCGGTTTCGCACGTAAGGCATTCCCTGGCCTTTGCAATACACCGGTTTTTTCATGAGCGGGGATTTTATTGGATTCATACCCCCATTATTACCGCCAGCGACTGTGAAGGAGCCGGAGAAATGTTTCGGGTTTCGACCTTGGACATCGCAAATCTACCCCGCAAACCGGATGGCCAAGTAGACTTCTCCAAAGATTTTTTTGGGCGCGAAGCTCATTTAACGGTCTCCGGTCAACTCAACGTGGAAACCTATTGCATGGCGCTTAGCCGGGTTTATACATTCGGACCCACTTTTCGGGCAGAAAACTCCAATACCCGTAGGCATCTTGCCGAATTCTGGATGGTGGAACCGGAAATCGCATTTGCCGATATCTACGATGATGTGACGCTGGCCGAACAGTTCCTCAAAACCATTTTTAAGGCCGTGTTGGATGAATGTGGCGACGAGATGCAATTTTTTGCCGACCGCATAGACAAAAACTGTATCAGCCGGCTGGAGTCCATGATCACCGCGGAATTCGCCCGAATGGATTACACAGAAGCCATTTCCCACCTCGAAAAAGCCAACGTCACCTTTGAATTTCCGGTGCGTTGGGGGATGGACCTTCAATCGGAGCACGAGCGTTATCTTAGCGAGTCACTCGTTGGGCGACCTGTAGCGGTGATCAATTACCCAAAAGATATCAAAGCGTTTTACATGCGAATGAATGACGACGACAAAACCGTAGCCGCAATGGACATCCTGGCCCCCGGCATCGGCGAAATCATCGGCGGGAGCCAACGGGAGGAGCGGCTGGACCGACTCGATCAACGTATCGAGCAGTTGGGCCTGATCAAAGAAGACTACTGGTGGTATCGCGATTTACGACGATACGGAACGGTTCCCCATGCCGGATTCGGCCTTGGATTTGAACGGGCAATGATGTACGCAACCGGCGTCGACAATATCCGCGACGTGATTCCGTTCCCCCGCTCCCCCGGCCAAGCTGCGTTCTAAGAGGGTGTTTGGGTAAAAAATAAGCTACGCGAGCCATTGGCCTACTACGTCGGTCTTGCCGACCAAGGCCCATCGGAGACCCGCCCGACTCGTTACGGCCACTGTTTTGCTCACCGTCATTTTTTCAAACACCCGCTCGGTAACCAATCACCCCGGAAAATCTCTATCCCCCCAACTCCTGTAACCGGAAATAGACCCTTCATGTTTTGATGGAGGTGTTTCGGACGGTCGAAAGGGACCGTTTATGCTTTGATGGAGGCACTTCGAACGATCGAAATGATACCTTCATGCTTTGACGGAGGTTTTTGAAACGGTCGAAAGGGACCGTTTATGCTTTGATGGAGGCACTTCGAACGGTCGAAATGGTACACACCCCATTCAATTTGTCGTTCGGCAACCACCAAGTGCCTCCCTCTTCCATAATCTTAGCGATTTTCACGGCATTTAGTAAACATCGGCACACCCTGAAAGGCTTACCGTTGTTTGATTATGGAACTATTTTGAGTTGTTCTTTCAGATCTTAGGCATTGGAAACAACCCCATTTGCCGGTATGGGCTGATGTCCGGCAGCACGAGCCGACACTGTGGGAGCGGCTTTGGGAAGACCGAACCATAATCGCAGGTGCTCATTGAGGAAAATGCCGTCGGGGTCCAATTCGCGACGCATGGCCAAGAATCGTTCCCAGGTTCCGGCGTCCTGGTACTGTTTACGTAGGTACGCCACCATGCCCCCGTTGGGGAAATCGGGGTGCGGCATTCCAAAAAACGGTTTTGCATGGTGGCAGCGGACCTGGTCACCGAAGATGTTGGGTTGGGTGGTCATCACTAAGTTAACACGTTCGGAGAATTCAGCCCAGGCGGGGTGGCCCGCCACGGTCACGACCTCGGGCGCGGCGTAGGCCACGTCGTTACGCCGATCCTCTGGTTGGTACCCAGGGCTCAACAAGGCGGAACTCGATCCGATAACACGCATCTCGATTGCTAAAATGACTGGCGTGGCCCGCGGGTCCGTCAGTGGGTAGTTCTCAAAAGCAGTGGCAACCTCGTTATGCAACATCGCAAACGATTGCCTTACACGTTCGTAACTTTGGGGTTGGTCCAGCGGTGCGCGACGTTCATAGGGAATACTCCATTCACACGCCAGGGAGCGTATAAACTCTACTCCGGTGGCATTGACGAAGTGGTTTCCGTCGTGAAGAGGCATTCGGTAAGCACCCGACCGCGCGCGGACCCATAGATTGGTAAAGCAGGTGACCCAGGGAAGCACGAACGCCGCCCGGGGGAAACGTTCCAACAAGCCCATCATCACTCCACAACTGACCATGGCTGCAATGTCCAGCACGCGCAGGTGGAAAAACGTTCTTAACTTACTGCGGATGGGGGTGTTGTTGGGGAACACACGTTTCATGGTGAGCGCCCAAACGTGGGGGTTGAGTTCCGGGCGGGAAACCAACGGTATTCCACTGAAGCGAAACGGCCACCAGAAAAACTCCACCGAATCGTGGTTTTCATGTAAGTCGCGTAGTGCTGCCCTTGCTTCGTCGGTATCGGCGAACAACGAATCATAGGGAATGGTCCGCGCTTCGTGGAGCACTTCTACCCGCGGCACCACGTCAAAAGTGATGTCGTAGATGAGCCCCAGGCATCCGAGACTACACTGGATCGCCGCAAGCTCGTCGGGAGTGGAGGTCTCGCGGCTAAAACGACGGACATTGCCGAGCCCGTCGACAAAGGTCATTCCACAGACAAGATCCGAAACGGTGGCAACGCCAAGACCTGCGCCATGGGTTGCTGTCGCGGCCATACCGCCCAAGGTGAAACAATCCTCGAAGGCGCTTGTGGGTAGGCTGTATCCCATTTCCCACAGCCATGCCTCAAATTCGCTGGATAGCAGTCCAGGGGGTGCGGTAGCACGGGGGCCGTGGCTTCCATCGGCCGCGGCGGGTTCAAGGTATAGTTGGTAGTAGTCACCGACGGCTCCGATCATTCGGTTGTCGACGACATAACCTTCATCGTTTGGAACGAGTCGGGACCATGAATGCGACGACCCGAAAACCCGAATCGTGGCCCGTTCCGCACGAGCGTCTTGCACAATACGCTGAAGGTCTTCTAAGGTGCGGGGTGAACGCCAGGGCCCCTTTGCATCATCGCAATACAGGCGCTTCGGACGAGTCAACAACTCCCCGCTAAAGTTACGCCAGGTTTCACGCGTCACTCGAATAGTCGAATGAACCCAGGGAAGCAGACGCCGACGAGCACGTACGCGGGGCGGGGTTTTGGCGGATGCGCGAAACAACGTCATCAGCGAAAGAAATACGAAAAAAACGAGAGTTACCATGGGGCCACCAAACTATCTTAAAACTTTCTAAAGAAGGGGACCGCGATGGAGCTTTTTTCAACAAGCGGGTAAAAACTCAAACGACGTCCTTTCGTTCCTGGTAGCTTAGCCCGACTTTCTCACGTGATCGAGGCTACGAACACCTATCGGCAAACCTCTTCGGTCTGGGTTGGTCACGACCGCACTACGTAGGTGCCCGCCACGTGGTCGTGCAGCGCGCGCCGTTCGGTCGCAAAAGCGGCCCATAATACGCCGGGGCCTGCGACCAGTACCGACACGACTTTACCCAGATTTCTCAATAACGCCGTCACGATTCCCGGCGAATTACCCGATGAATGGATGACTGACAACTGAAAGAGCTGTTTGCCGGGAGTTCTTCCGCCTAAACTTTCAAAAACAGCACCGTAAATAACTTGTGCTGCGGCGAAACCAACCACCAACCACCCCATCGCCACCGGTTGATCGTTGATCGAATCCACAAGTTGATCCAATACACCCCATCGCGCATCGGGAGGTATACGTGACCAGTCCAACCCGCCGAATACGGTAGCAAACACCAGCGCCGCTACAGTTAAAGGAATACAATCTACTGCATATGCGGCAGCACGTACCCAGAACCCCGCCAATACTACCGAACGAGGCGCTGCGGGGTCTGCTCCGGTATACTGACGGTCGTTGGTGTCTTGCGCCATAGGAGAATCACCTGTTTATTTCAAATCCACCAGATACGCGGCCATGAGTTGCGCCAGGGGATCCGTTTCCACCACGTCGGCACCCACGATTCCCAATCCTCCCGACGGGACAACGGCCATGTCTGTGATGACAAATCGGGACAACCATTGACTACACGAAAGCCCTACGAGGTCAACGGGACAGGTCTTTACCTTTAGGATTCGCTGCGGAAACCAACTGTTTTTGTCGATATCCAGGTGCAACAAGATATGGGATTTGGACTTGACGTCGGCTACACACTGTCCCCCACCACAACCGACCACTTCGGCCGCAAACCACACATCTTTTCCGGCTTTTGCTACCGCTTTGATGTCGACGCTGGTATTCACAATTCCATCGGACAAACCACCGACGGTCATCGTTTTCCAGTTCCAACCGTCAAACCGCCCAACCAGACCGTTTGCGGTCGTGATCCAAACATCGCTCTTCGATAATGCCACCATATCCCGAAACGCGACGACTCCGGCACAAAGTCCCGCACCGTCCGTGCACCCCAGCGGTGCCATGTTGGTCCACTGGTCTCCATCGGCGAATGCCCACACCGACGGAGAATTTTCCCCTTTATTGCCGACGGCGCCGTTGGAGAAAAACCATGTTTTGGCTAAAAACAGGGATTCTTGACCCGCAACCGATTTGCTCTCCGTCGCCGCAGCGAATCCACCCACAATG
Source organism: Myxococcales bacterium (assembly GCA_013360285.1). Classification (GTDB taxonomy): domain Bacteria; phylum Myxococcota_A; class UBA9042; order JABWCM01; family JABWCM01; genus JABWCM01. The sequence goes on along the minus strand of JABWCM010000229.1, from coordinate 115 downwards.
GGCTGATTCAAACCGGTCCAAGTCGACAAACACTCCGGTGAGGCCCCAAGCAACAAACAATTCCACACCGGAGATACACCCGGTGTGTCACCCACCCCAACCCAGAAAGTAGTCG
>JABWCM010000228.1 GCA_013360285.1 Myxococcales bacterium | reverse complement strand
ACCCGAGTCATATCGGGAATATGGCGCAGGGTTTTTCGGAGCCAAGTCGGCCAAAAGTCGCCGGCACCAGGGCGCGCAGCTATTTTTTCACAGCCTCATAGTGCTCTCGCCGGCGTTTGCCAAGAACCGAACCAGGCAGGCGTGAAACCTGCCAATCTGACACGCCAAACCGTTACGAGGCGTGGCAAATTTGTCAATCTGGCAAAGGCGGAGTCGTCGGAAGTCCATGGTTGATTGGGTAGAATTTTTATTAAGTTAACAATCCGCTACTCTATTACCGGTTTCCAGATCCCCTTTGCGTACATACGAACCATCGCCGACACGATTTGGTCGCTAGTCTCTAAATGGCGCTGGACAACGGCCCGTGTTTCCTCCGGGTCGCCCCCGCGAAGTGCCGTCATCAATTCCTGCAGATACGTAAAGTGATCGTGTGAAAGGCGCCAAATTCCCGGATATCGATGAATAAATTCCCGATATACGCGGATTAGCGAGTTAGCCATCCATCGTACAGAGAGACTGTGCGACGCATCCAGTAAATATTCGTGAAAGTCGAGGTCAAGAAGCACCAACCGGTGGGTATCACCACGATATACCCTCATCGCTTCGATACACTCGTCAAGGCGCCGTAAATCATCGGCAAGAGCGTGTTCAGCCGCTTGCGCAGCCGCTTCGCCAAGGACCACACGGCGAATGTGCAGTAGCTCCTCAACAACACTTGCCTTTTCAGCCGGATCTGGCGACTCGAGAAAGAAATACGGCAAAATCGGCAGTTCTCCTGAACGTCTCCATTGCTGAACAACCGCCCGACCATCAGGCAAGATTTCCACCAAATTCAGCGCTTGGAGGTCACGAAACGCCTCCCGTACTATTTGTTCGGTTACGTTATTCTCATTGGCAATGGATTGGGCATCCGGAAGTGCGGTATTCACCGCAAATTCGCCGCACAAAATCGCCGACCTAAGTCGGGCTGCCGTGTGTTTTACCTGATCGAACTTGGTCAGGGCGGGCATCGATTACTCCACACTCGCACATTGAGTAGATAACGTTCGATCAGTTGATTTGCCGTCAATTCTCCCAACTGACCAAAATTCGTGCAATTATCCGTAGTATATCCATCGTATATCGCGAATCGAGCACGAAGAAACCAATCCTGTATCATTTGCGCCTGTTGCTCATATCCGTAGTTACGAAACTCGACTGTTTCGTCCAAAACATAATGATAGGCAACGCGGCGCGTTCCTTGCTTGAGTCGGGCTCTGGTTTGTTCCCACAACGCTCCCCAAGCGTAAGCCCATCCAACGTGCCGATACTGCCAAACGTGTACTACTTCGTGCACGAGAAGCCCTAGAAAAATCGGTTCGTTGCGATGGAATTGCCATTGTGTCTGCATAGATATGTTGTTACCAATGGTTCTTGACGCCCCATAACTTAGTGCCCCTCCCAGCCGAAACCGCACCACATCAAGAGGAACTTCCGGCCCAAAGACGTCTGTCAAACATTGTTGTTCGTACGAGCTGAGCACAATTGGAATTGTCATACTAAAAACTTGGCACGATCTATGCTATTTGGTCATAGGCCAACAGGCGTGATGCCGGCTGATCACGGAGCAGCATACAAAACAGCATCATTGCGGCAATGGCATTCTTGACGTTCGCCGGCGGGCGCACTAAACGTGCCTAGGTGGCTGGGGTGTTTTAGGGGAATTTTTGGCCAGCCGAATTTGAGCCGGATCGTCCGGAAAAATCCTGAGTTATATCGGAAATATGGCGCAGGGATTTTTACGGGCGAGGCGGCAAAAGACGGCCATGACAAAATTTCATCTAAAAACACCACACACGGTGTCGCCGCCGGTGGTTGTGCGGCGTTTTTATGAACGATGTGGAGAATGAGGATGAAAAATTCGGTGCGTCGGCGGTTGCATATCGCTTTTGCCATTTTGACAACGGCGACGGTGTGGGCTTGTGGTCCAAAAATGATCGAAGATACGCAGATTGAAGCAACCGATATCAACATGGAGATCTATCAGGTAATCCAGCAATATCGACGTGCCATGGAAGAGCGAGATGTTGCAGCACTAAACGCTGTTGTGTCCCGCGAATACTTCGACAATCAGGCAACAACCGACACCAACCAGGACGACTACGGCTACGACAAACTGAAAGAGCAAATGATGCCCGTGCTGCGAGACAACATTAAGAAGGTACGAATGGATCTTCGATTGATGGAGATCGGTGTGCGCGGCGAACGAGCACATGCAAGTTTCGAATATGTTGCTCGATTTTTGTTTACGGAAGGGGGAAAAGATGGGTGGATTACCAAAAATGACTTCAATCGACTCGAGTTTGTGAAAGAAGACGGAAATTGGCGCATTATTTCCGGTTTGTGATGGCATTTGACGCATCTTGCCTCGATGAGGTCATTCGATAACCCCAACCCGGATTTCTGTCATAAGCGGATATACATCAGAGCATCTAGTTTCGTTTTTCGTCGTTCGGGTTGGTAGTCGGAGTTGTCGATATGACGCAATTATTTCGAATTTTGCCGTCCGCGCTTCTCATTTTGGTGTTGTCGTCTTCTGTAGCATCTTCAGAGCCCTTGAACGTGGCCAAGGATGCGTTGGAATCCGGAAATTTAACGTTGGCCGAAACCACGTTAAAGGGAATATTGGCGAAATCGGCGAATTCCGGCGATGCACTATCACTTATGACCTTGCTCTATCGGACTTGGGGAAAATGGGACGACGCACGAAAGGCAGCCCAAGCATTGGCGAAATCACCCGGCTGGGAACAGGAAGCAGCAGTCGCACATGCGGAAATCGATCTGGCTACCGGGAGGTACGACAAGGTGGTTACCGCATTGTCTCCATTGATCCGAGCAGACAAACCTCAATGTGCACTTCGATGGGCTCTTGGTCGAGCTTACTTGGCGACGGGAAGAACGACGGATGCGTTTGATGTATTGGACCCTATGGCCGATTTTTACCTCGACTCTCAGATTACTACTGCAGCGGATTTAACTTACCTTGGGCAGGCGTTGAGAAGTCTCGGCCACTTCAAAAACGCAAACGATATCTTTTCGGAAGCCGCAAAAGCCGATCAGACCTATTTGCCCGCTTTGCTGGGGTGGGGCGAGTTGTTTTTGAGCAAATACAACTACCGAGATGCCGACCACACGTTCAAGGATGTGTTGAAGCAGAATCCTAAAGAACCGATGGCATTGGTCGGAATGGCACGGATTGATATCGACAGCGACAACGACCCATCCAAGGCGCTGGAACGGGCTCAAGAAGTGCTTAACACCATACCAAACCACACTGGAGCGTTGCGCGTAGTGTCTACGGTACACCGATACAACGAACGCTATGATGACGCGCTGGTTGCCGTGCAAACGGCGCTGCGCGCAAATCCAAATGATCTTGACTCATTGGCGGAGCTGGCAGCCGTGTACTATCTACAGGACAACTCCAAAGCATTTCAGGAAACCGTGGATCGAGCGTTGGCCATTCATCCGCGGTTTGCCCAGATCTATGCGTTTGCGGCAAACGCAGGGGAACGTGTCCATCGCTACAAAGAGGGTATTGCTTTGTTTGAGCGTGCCCTTCTGCTGGATCCAGACCTTCCGGACGCTCACATCGGTTTGGGCATTGGGTACTCCCGCATGGGGAACGATGAAAAAGCCGAATATCATTTGAATTTGGCTCATTCCTTGGACCCCTACAATGTGCGCGTATTTAACTTAGCGTCGATTTTCTACGATTCGATGATCCAGGAGTTCGAACTGCGCGACTACTCAGGCCTCCGTTTTCGGTTTCACAAATCCGAAAAAGAGGTGCTGGAACATTTTGTCGCTCCGGCTGTTGCAGATGGTAAGTTAGCGTTGGATAAACGTTACCGATTTGAGCCGGAAGGCCCTGTTCAAGTGGAGATCTTTCCTGATGAACGTTTGTTTTCCATTCGCACAGTTGGGCTGCCTCGTATGGCGGCGCACGGTGTCTGCTTTGGCAAATTGGTGACCGCTCGATCTCCTAGTGAAGGCAACTTTAACTGGCGGCAGGTCCTGTACCACGAGTTAGCCCATATCTACCACATTCAATTGAGTCAGTCGCGTGTTCCGAGGTGGTTCACCGAAGGCCTTGCAGTGCACGAAACCCGGGTCCTGCGATCGCAATGGGACCAACCGATGAAAATTGAGATGGCAAGGGCCATACGTTTGGGTCGAGTGATCAAGGTAGGACAATTTAATCAAGCATTTACGCTAGCGCGGTCGTTTGAAGACATCCTTTTGGCCTACTATCAGGCCAGTTTGGTGGCCCAGTTCATCGACGAAACCTGGGGATTTGAAGCGTTGCGTTCGATGTTGGTGGCGTGGGGAGACAAAAAAACAACCCCAGAGGTCGTTCGTGCTGTACTGTCGGTCGACACTGAAGAATTGGACGCCCGCTTTCTCCAGTGGGTCAAAGGAAAACTAAGCGCTTATATGACTACATATGAGCCATATGTAGCTGACTACTCAGACCTTGCTCGACACAAGAGCGCAGCAGACAACAACCCGGCAGACGCACAGTTGAGAGCCGAATTTGCGATGGCGCAACTGGCAAAAGGCGACTCCAAAGCAGCACACGCCACGTTTCTGGAAGCGGTGCAAATCGATGCGTCCAATCGTTTGGCCAACTACATGCTTGGCCAGCTTGCATTGTCTGCGGACAATACCGACATGGCGATTACGTATTTACAGGAGGCAGTTCTAGGTGATAGCGAAAGTATCAGTGCTCGTTTGTCTCTAGCTCAGGCCTTGATAACCCAGGGAAAATCCAAGGAAGCAACCCAACACTTTGAGTCCGTTCTTTCCATCGATCCGGGACATACGGAAGCGTTAGTCGGACTGGCGACAATCGCAATGTCCTCCCCGGATGAACCTGACACGTGGCAGATTTTGGGTCGAGCGGCGGACGCCGATCAGAAAAATGCTAAATTAGCAATACTGGCAAGCCAAGGCGCCGGAAAAGCCAATAATATTGAGCGAATGGCACACTACGCCAACCTTGCGTTGGAAATCGCCCCGTTCAATGGTGAAGTGGTCGCAGCTCTAGCAACGACGAAACTGGCACAAGGGCAGGCGCAGCAAGCACTAAGTGACCTCAGCATGATCGTGGACAGCGTCCGCGAACAAAAAGAACGAGCATTGGTGGCACTTGCCCATGTTAAGTTACAACTTGGGGACAACGTTGGAGCAAAAGACGCGCTTGATAAGGCACTGAAGGCTATTCCGAATGATTCCGAAGCGCTGGAGCTGATGAGACGGCTTCAGTAGTCCCTTTTTCACTTATTATCGGCCCTATTTCTCCGAATCGACATTCGCTGTATTTCTATATTGGCTGCCCCGTTGATGGGGACGGACTATTTTGCGCATCCACACAAGATACATCAGACCCAAAAACAACAGTATGTTACCCAAGTACGCGTGCTCGGCCCGCGCCCCGCTGCAGCCACCTGGTCCGTTGTCCTCGCCGGCGGTCGGCCATAAGTAGTCGTGGGGGGCCGCATTCACTTTCGTGGATGGATCCGTTTCCGGTACAAACGGCTCGCCCTCCCGCGGAGGAAATTGGCATTCCGGATTGTTGTTCCGGTCGATCCCGCAAAATCCCCCTAGAGCCCCACAATCGACAAAATCGTCGTCGTCGCCACAAAAATACAGTTGGTTACCGACACATCGTGGGCCGGGCCGACCGCTACACGGCGTAACACACTGGCCGGCTGACGAACAGGCGGTTCCGCCTTGGCAACCACCACAACTGTTTCCGCATACGTCGACACCGCACTCACGGCCATCACAGGCGGCGGGCGCAGGCTCGAAAATGCATTCTCCGGTCTCTGGATCGCAAGTATCCAGGGTACAGGGGTCGTCATCGTCGCAGGACCAAAGCGTTCCGCCAATACAGGTTCCATTTGCACAGAATTCGCCTTCGGTACAAATATTTCCGTCATCACACGCGGCCGACGCGAACGCATAATTACACTTGTTGCCAAAGCAATAGTCTGTGGTGCACGGGTTTCCGTCGTCGCACGTAAAGGGTCCACCGACACACTTTCCGGTTACACATTTGTCGTCTTTTGTGCACTCCGAACCGTCATTGCAAAATCCGGTACTCTCCGGTGTATATTGGCATATTCCGTTGGTGCAATAGTCGGTTGTGCACTCATTGGCGTCGTTGCATTCCTGCAAAAAAGTACCGAGATTGCCGCAAGAGTCCTTCCAAAACACCTGATTTCCCACGCAAGTTGTGGCGTATTCAAAAGCGCAATTTAACTCAACTTTGATGGCGTCAAACCCAATTTGCGCTCCGTCGATGTCCTCGGTGGTATCAAGTCGCACTTTGTAGGTTTTTCCGGACGTTAAGGTAACGTGAGCCAATTCGACAAAATTTCCGCATTGCGTGTGTTGATTCACGACGACCTCTGTTTCCCCGTCGTCATGGTACACAACAAATCTTGCTTTAGGATGATTGGCCTGCATCGGTCCGATATACGCGGAAATAGTATAATTTCCGTCGAACATCACCGAATAACGCCATTCACCAAATGGCGGCGCATCAACAGACACTGTTGAAAGCCATCCGTGCTCATCAAGGCCATCCAGGCTCTCCGCCCAAAGAGTTGGATCACCTCCGCGCGCAAAGCAGGGGCTCCAGTCGTCGACGGTGAGAGGAGTCTCGCTTGTCACGGTCAACGTGCATAAATCAAAGGCCTCGCTCGGTGATCCAAACATGAAGTCCACAGGGTCGGCAAATCCGATGGTTGACGGGACATATTCAACATATTCCGGCAGAATTTCGGGGGTGGCACCCACGCGCATGTGAAGCCTACAGGTGGTTACGTTCCCGGTTTTTCCGCTTGTTCCGATCTGGACGTTCGGCCCAACCGCCACTCCCTCCGACACCTGTAGTTTGTTCAAATGAGCCAGGGTGGAATACGCTTTCATCCCCGAATCCAAGGTATGTTCGATCACCAGTCCGTGGCCAAGTGTTTCGTGATCTTTGAAGATCGTGGCTACGATGCCGTTTGCCGGAGCAAAGACCGGCTTTCCACACCCTGTATCCAGAGAAAGCCCTGTTTGGTACAAATTCGGCGAATTTGTGCCAAATGCCTCAAATTCCTCCTTGATTTTGCTGCTTACATCGCCTTCTACATCGACGGGAAATCTGAACAAACCGCTTTCCATTGCTCCGCGGGTAACCGATAACTTTTCTGTAACCACATGGTGGGTCGGTTGCTCAGAGCATGCGCATAGACACGTCAAAACGATTGTTAATTTGTGCGTTGAGAGTTTTGTATTCATGACCATTCCCGTTTGCTGTGCCCCAACTGTGCTCATGCTTACACGTTCAAAAATCGATTTGCACGCAAAAAAACTGGGTTCACCACAGTCAATTGTAACCAATTAGGGATAAAAGACCGCCGCCTCTGTGCTTTGAAACCGATATGCGAATTGATGGGAGCGCGCCGCCCCACTTATGTTACCAACACCCAAGAATCGCGCCGTTCTGTTAGCGCTTGTGGGAGATAGCCTGAACGCGTGAGTTCTTGCGTATAGACAGTACGTCACCCATGGGGAACATCTGACTGAAAAGCGGTTACATTCGATTTTTCGTTCTGATGTTGACTTGGAAAATCTCGACTTAGCTGCGAGATTTTTTGCGTATGAGAGTATTTTTCTGAACTACTAAAGGCATTTACACGAAAAATATGACTCTATGTCACATTTGGATCGCTCCAGTAAGGTTGGGTTACACTTTTGATCATATTATCAGCGATAATTGGGTTTTTATTTGGATTTTTGGGCTCAATTCCACTAGCCGGCCCGATAGCTGTGATGATCGTGGCTCGGGGTCTTGACGGCAGATTGGCGTCCGGGATGGGGCTCGCCATTGGAGCAGCATTCGGGGAGGGGATATACGCGTTTTTGGCTTTTCTTGGTTTTAGCACTCTCCTCTCCGAAATTCCGTGGGTCTTGACTGCATCAAAGGGAATTGCGGTGCCAATGCTGTGCGTTCCGGGGATCCATTTTTTGCGATGGTCACCATCTATTCCCGAAATGGAAGCTCCTGGAGACATAAAAAAGGGATTTATACTGGGATTCGCCATCGCAATTCTCAATCCAACGTTTTTGGCAACGTGGAGCGCCGCTGTTGCAATATTGTTTTCATCCGAGCTTATTGATTTTGAACCATATCTCGCGTTTCCGTTTGCTGCAGCGAGCGTATTTGGCATTGTGACCTGGTTTTTAATACTACTTCGCCTTGTACGCCGAATTGCCTCGGTCAAAGGAGCCGGGATGGGATGGCTCGTCGCAACAGTCAAGGCGATGGGATTGTTCTTGTTGTTGGCGGCAGCATGGTTTGCGTGGCAGTTTTTCGGATCTTGATACAAATTATCCAGCACTGTCCCATAAAAAGGAAATTATCACCAAAGAGGCTACTTTTCGTCGAATTGGAATCACCAAGGCCGGGAAATGTTGCGAATATTCCTCAGCAATGAAGATGACAATGCGCAAAACGGCGCCCTTTTTGGGGATACTTCAGCTTTATGGAGCACCCGCTCAGGTTGCCGGACAGATCGCCATGTGGTTTGATCTACCTATTAGCCCGTGAAATAGGCTAGGCGGCGGTGGAGGCTGCATTACATGTCGAACCCCGAACATAACGAAGGGAAAACGGTCTTACTGGACGCAGATGCGGAGGTTTCCCCTGATAGCCGAACTGTCGTCATGCGCCAGCCCGACTATGCTGCGTTGTCAGAGCAGATGAATCGTCGCGACCAAGATGGGCGCATTACGGAAGCGCTGTCAGCTCCACCATTGCCGGAAGGAATTCCGGAGCAAATCGATGAATATCGGGTTATCCAGTTGTTGGGAAAGGGGGGGATGGGCGCTGTTTATAAGGCGTACCATCTTGGACTACGACGTGTTGTGGCTCTAAAGGTCCTGCATGAAGAAAGTGCCCCTACGGCTCTTCAGCGTTTTGATCGAGAAATACAGCTTCAGGCGCGCCTACGGCACCCGAATATATGTCCCGTTTTTGACTGTGGTGTGACGCCGGACGGGCGGCACTATTTGGTGATGGACTACATCGAGGGTCGACCGTTATCTAAGTTGATTCGCGACCGGCAACTCGACTTTTCCGGACTGGCGCAACTGATGGCCAAAGTGGCACGTGCCATCCATCACGCTCACCAAAATGGCGTTTTGCACCGAGATCTCAAGCCAGACAACGTACTTGTCAGTAGCGGTGGCGATCCTTTTGTGGTCGATTTTGGTATCGCCAAAGAAGTTGACTCCAGCGCGACACCGATCACCAGGGTCGGCCAGACGATTGGGACGCCGTATTACATGGCACCCGAACAGATCCGAGGGGATGCGGAAAAATTGGGGCCAACCACCGATGTGTACGCAATGGGTGCCATGATGTACCACGCCGTCGCGGGTCAACCGCCATTTCGCGGAACCAATGAGATCGAAACGCTGCGTATGGCGATTACGCAGGCTGCTGCCGTGCCCAAATCGCCTGAAAATCTGCCAATACCAACAGATTTTTGCGCAATTATTATGAAGTGTCTCCAGAAAGATCAAGCGCTCAGGTATCCTACAGCGCTTAACTTAGCGGAGGATCTGGAAAGGTACGTCGATGACGAGCCGGTGTTGGCGCGACCACTTTCTGGATACGAAGTCGTTCGTAGAGCGCTCGCACGCAACCGACACACCACAGTTGCTGTGTTTCAAATCATGCTCACCCTCATCATTATTGCGACAACGTTTTCGTATCTTGCCGCAACCATCCGCAGTTACGTATTGCCGGAACATTATTCAGATTTGCGTGTTCGTTTGGGTCTAGTTGCTGTTACAGTGTTTATGCTTGTTTCGTGCCTCGCCATGGTCGGCGCGCTGTTTCATCGCGACAAGAAGAGACGCGGAGGGCATCGCTGACCGCCCCATACGCTCCCGGCACCGGTCTCAAAAACTACGACCGCCAAAGCCTGGAAACCCTTCGAACCCAACGATGCAACTTTCCTGTGGAAAGATCCTCGGACGTCGACAAATTCACGTTGTCTGCGGCTTTGGAAACCTGGACCGACGACTGGCACGCCATCAACGCTTCCCGGAAACCGAGGACCCAGTCACCCCTTCGTTGTGGATCTCGGTCCAGTCCGCGTTCGACCGTTCGCAGCAATTCTTGAGGCAATTCGGGGCGTTTAACACTCAAGGGAGTGCAAGGAATGGGTTTGTTGCTCCTTAAGTAAGCCTTTGCTTCTCGAGGATCGTAGGAAAAATCCCCAAGGGTCGGCGTACCCGCCAGCAGCTCATACACAACCGAGGCGACGCTGTATAAATCCGCCGATGTGGCACCGCGAACGCCATCCGTACGTTCCGGTGCCATATACGCCGGCGTTCCCTCCGTGTCCGCATCCGACAGAATCAACCGCGGAGTCTGGTGCAACGGGCCGGAAGCACCAAAGTCGACTAATCTTAAGGACTCCGGCTTTTCAAGGTCCGCCAGGACGATGTTCTGTGGTTTAACGTCTCCATGAACGTAACGATATCGGTGAAGCGTTGCCACTGCCTCACATAAGGCGGCGCCGACGCCAATGACTAACCTTAGTGGGAGTGGATTATTGCGTCCCACAAGCTCACTTAACGTTTTCCCGACGATGTGCTCCCGTATCAAAAACGAATAACCATTTCTGGTCAGCCCTGATTGAAAAAACACAGGAAAGTAACCGCCAACAATGTGTGACAATATGTAGGCCTCTCGGAGAATGGGATCCGCAGGTATTCCATCTATGTATTCAAGGCTCTTAAGGGGCATGAGGCCCACTTTCGCTACAAAAGTACGTTCCGGCATAGACCCATGTTGGGCAATATAAATATGTCCCTCCGCTCCTCGACCAAGGAGTCGAGTTATTCGATACCCGTCGCCGAGTATTTTACCCATGTGCGGGCCACTGAACGACATCTCTGTGGCGGCCACCGACAGGCCGGCACGCTCGTCAAGCGATTGGCCCACCTTGCCCTTTCTGCTGGGTTTTTCGTTCACGCCAGGTGGCCCTCCGTCTGGTCCCCATTGACACCGCGTTACTATACAGCTTTTTGACGCGCCCAACACATCTCGCCGAGATATACGCGTTCATTCTCCACCATCTAAGAGGGGGTTTGGGAAAAAAATAACGGCGAGCGAGACAGTGGCCGTAGCGAGGCGGGCCTGCCGACCGAGGCCCACCGGAGGCGTACCCGAAGGTACGC
>JABWCM010000227.1 GCA_013360285.1 Myxococcales bacterium | reverse complement strand
CTGCGTCGGTCCTGCCTCGGTCGGCCCATCCTCAGCGTACCTTCGGGTACGCCTCCGGTGGGCCTCGGTCGGCAGGCCCGCCTCGCTACGGCCACTGTCCCGCTCGCCGTTATTTTTTACCCAAACACCCTCTTAGTTTAAAGCCGGGTCCTGGCCAATTCAGCGCTAAATTAGCTTTCTCAGGGGCAGTTCCTTATTTCCGCTGACCCTCTTCGTAACGAAACCAAAAATCGACAGGACCTGCCGAAAAACGTTTAAGTTCGCGAAAAAACTGGAGGCGTTCCCACTGCAAACTCGTGAGAGATCCGGGCTAGCGTTCGATATCGATAAAGATATAGTTACCGTCGTCTTTGTATAAGAAACCCGCCGCACGCTTTAACTTAACAATAACGCGCGCACCTTTGAAGGTCTTGGTTTTGACGGACCGGGCCGCGATCGATGCCACGGCACCCTCGAAATTTGTCGTCAACAATTCGCGGCGATCATTTTCGATCGGAATCGCACCATCAGGAATATCAATATAAATGTGCTGGGGATCGGATTTGTAGATCGTATACGATGTTTGACGATCGCGCTGCACAAAAACCCTTGAAAACAATGAGTGTTGCTGAAATCCCACCCAAGTGACCGTGGGACGTGGCCACTTACGTTTGCTGCTTTTCAAGCCACCCGTGAATTGATCGCGGATCTGCGGGATGATCCCCCCATACCGCCGTCTTTTGTAAATGCCGCCCGACTCGTCAACAATTACATCGATAGCGGTTCCGTCTTCAATTCGGATGGGTTCTTCGCCGACAAAGAGTGTGTCGCCCTCGCCAGTGCCCTGCTGGGTGGCATCCGGAGAGGGCTGCTGTAATACCGGTTCCGGAGCACCCAATAGAGGCTCTTCGTCCGATCCTTGCGCATACAACGGCAGCGGCGCCACCAAGCCGAGTACCAACAACACTTTACCAAACGTTTTCAGCATATATCCACGCTTCCAGGTAGTACCCAAATGGGCTCTTTAACCGTTACATTGCAACCGCCCACCCACAATTTGTCAAGTATTTGCCGGCTGGAACATACTGAAAGGGTGTGAAAAAATAGCGGCACGCCCTGGTCCCAACGAATTTTGGACGCCTTGGCTCCGAACACCCCCGCGTCCTATTCCCGATAGGATCCGGTTTTCTTACAAAAAGGGTGGGCTCAAGTCCCTGCATCCGAGCCCACCTCCCATTTTTTTCGATCTCAGGCTAAAAATCGAGGATGATAGGTGCGCCGTTTTTGGTTTCGAGGTTTGTAAACTGAGATGCCTGACACGGTCCATTGATGGAGTCACACAACTGAACGCCAAATATCGTCTCCGTAACCATCCCGCCTTGTACATCCAGTTCATAAATTTCGATTTTGTCGCCTTCGCGTACGGATCGCCCAAACTCTACAGTCAAATCCGACCCGTTTAACGAAACCCAGGACCCGTCGTCGGCACCGGTTGCCGCATTGGCATTGGTGAAATCGTTTACACCACAGATAAACGCGTCGGTCTTTAAATCGGCAGCAGTAGCAAATGTGACGTTGCTGTTATCCAGGCCATTGACCAGAGCGACGGCGTCAATATCCGATCCCGGAGCGATTTTTCCGTCGTTTGTTTTGTGGGTTGTGCAGGCGCCATCAAGGTCGATCGACTGATTGCCGTCAGCAAGACGTATCGCTTTTGCTACTTCGGGTCGGGTGTCGGTTGTACCGCCTCCTCCATTGTCGTCCCCATCATCTTCGACGTCACAAGCAACAAAAGACAACCCCACCAGGGAAACAAATGCAACAACACATAACCGTGGCACATTGGTAAATAATCTGTTCATGACATTTCTCCTTGTTGTTAATGAACCAGACATGACGCCCAAGACGCGGGCTCGCCGCACTTATTCGACTATAACGGATTGTAATCAACTTTACCGGCTGAATTCATCCATCGTAAAATCCACCAAACCCATCGGGTTCACCACGCATCAGTTCTTCTGTTAGTCCTCGACGTTCCCGTTCTCTTTTGATCCAGAAAATAATCGACGCCGTTTCCTCAATTGCTTTTTGGCTTACATCCAACACCGGCCACGCGGGATGATTTCGAAAGATCTCTCTGGCATATTTCAACTCCTTCAGAATGTGTTCTCGCATTCCATAGTCGCTGTCCAGCGGCATATTCAATTGCTTCAGACGTGCACGGCGAATGCGCACCAGACTCGCAAGGTCAATAATCAGTCCATAAATCTTATGCTGCGGTATTTCATCCAGCTCTCTGGGCAACGGAATGCCCAGAACAACCGGCACATTGGCCACCTTGTATCCCCTTTGTGCCAAAAAAGTCGATAACGGCGTTTTCGATGTACGCGAAAGGCCCACCATCACGATATCAGCGCGCGCGAGGCCTTGCGGTAGCTGGCCGTCGTCGTGTTTTACTGAAAACTCAACCGCCTCGATCCTTCGAAAATAATCCTCATCCAATGACGGCATGATGCCAGGGGTTCCGGAAGGAGCGGTCCCGAGTACGCTTGCCAGCCTCGCCATGAGTTGGCCTATGGGGTCCACCGTTTCAACATTGTTTTCTTCCGCGAGGCTTACCATCCGTTCCCGGACCAGCGGATCGACTAGGGTATACACAATGAGGGCTGCTTCCCGGCCCGCGCGGACAACGATTTCGGTCACGTCGGCAATTTTGCGTACCCGTGGGAACACCACGACTTCGATCTCGGATCGTGCAAACTGCAGCAACACGGCGCGCACAAGTCGCTCCGCGGTCTCTCCGGTGGAATCGGAAACAACGAAAACACGTTTGAGCGGAGCACTTCCTTGCATGCACTACCTGCTTCTTTTACGCGCAAACCCACTAAGATACGCGGCTCGCAACGTACTCAATAAAGTCGATTTTGGTGACAATTCCGATTGGCATTCCGCCATCGGCAACAATTGCAACTTTGTTCTGAGCGAGTAATTGAGTCAACACACCCGTCGAGTTATGTGATTCGACCAACGTGTAGTCGCCGCTTACGTAGCCACCGACCGCCGCATCCAGTGTCGCCTGCCCGCGGGTCAAGGCGCGCAGAATGTCGGTTTCGCTCACAATTCCCACAACACGACGGTTTTCGACCACCGGAACCTGGCTAAATCCGTGAGTTCTCAACAAATCAATGACTTCGCGCAACGTCTGGCCGGCATCTACGGTGACCACTCCCTTTGACTTTTCTTTTAATACGTCGGAAACCCGGTCGCTTGTGAGGTCATTGTCCAAGTACCCGTTTTCTTTCATCCAGGTGTCGTCAAATACCTTGGAAAGATAACGCGTAGCTCCGTCAGGTAAGATAACGAGGATGTTCAGAGGCTTCGGATTCCGCTCGGCCCATTTAACCGCCCCACAAATGGCACCGCCGGAGCTTCCGCCACAGTAAATTCCCTCTTCGCGGACCACCCGGCGGGTCCACTGAAAACACTCTTTGTCGGAGACTCGTACCACATCATCTACCACTGAAAAGTCCATCGTTCCGGGAATGAAGTCTTCGCCGAATCCTTCGACTTTATACGAATGAGCGGTGGTCATACGGCCGGTCCGGAAATAATCGTAAAAAATACTGCCGATGGGATCGATGCCGATAACACGAATGGACGGCTTCTGTTCCTTGAGGTACCGCCCGATGCCTGAGATGGTCCCACCCGTGCCCATAGCAATGACAACCGCGTCTACCTCACCCCCCGTCTGTTCCCAAATCTCCGGACCCGTGCTGAGGACATGAGCCTTGGGGTTTGAAGGATTGTGGTACTGGTTTGCGAGAAAAGCGCCCGGTGTCTCTTGTACGAGCCGACGAGCTACATTGTAGTAACTTCGAGGATCTTCCGGCTCAACATCGGTTGGTGTGATGACAACCCGCGATCCAAATGCACGCAGTGCCTTGATTTTTTCATCACTCATCTTGTCCGGCATAACAAAAATGGTCTTATAACCTTTGATTGCCGCAGCCATCGCCAATCCCATGCCTGTATTGCCGCTAGTGGCCTCGACGATGGTACCTCCAGACTTCAGCAGACCTTGTTCTTCGGCGTCTTCGACGATTTGTAACGCCGGACGATCTTTTACAGAACCGGCTGGGTTCATAAACTCCAATTTTGCGAACACCTGGGCTAAAACGTGGGTAGCAACTTTGTTCAGCCGCACAATCGGGGTACGTCCAATGGCCTGTAAGATATTTTGATAAGCGCCTTTCATGAGCTATCTCCAGTGGCAACAACACCGATATCCCAATAGCATCGGGCCTCACCGATGGTCAATAGCCCCGGAAAGTTCCCTGGTTGTTGTTGCTGGATTGGTGGATAAAAACGAAGGAAGTACAGGGGAAGGAACGCCGAACAAGCCGCATCGAACGAAATAGGCGACTTGTCCGGCGCCACGTCGTTATTTTTTGGAGCTGATCATTACAAAGTTTTTAATGACGATGTCCAAAGTAACGGACGTTTTGTCTGTTCCCAGGGCCGAACCAGCGTCTACTGTTTCCGGTGTTGCCTGCGGAATCGCTTGAAGCACCTTGAATTGCGCCGTCATGTAAAGCGGATCGAGCTGAACAGCACCGGCAGCGTTAAGATAAGCCGGCGTGATGTTGGCTGTCGGGTTGCTGAGGTTGACGATTACAACGCCGCCGAAGCCACCGGAGCCGGCGCAGAATCCTCCCACGCACGCAATGCCCGTGCCGCAAGGGGCGACTGCACTACACGGTTTTCGGTTCCAATCGGCAATTTTGGGTGGTCCGATACTCAACGAGTGCCCGGTGGACAGCGGGAAACTACCCGCTCCGGTCAATGCCACAGGGAAACAGCCGATTCCGGCAAAACATGCTTCGTCATAGAAGTTGACCAGCTCTAACTTACTGGCATCGAACGTTAACGTGTATTGGATACCGGTGGTAAAAGGTCCAGCTTCTGCTGCTGCGGCCAGATTAAACGCGCAGGTTACCGTTGCACCGACCGCGCCATACAGCTCACAGACGGCTGTGGTCGTTTCACCCGTACATTCCGGGGTCTGGAGCGGCAACCCGGGCTGGCAAACTCCGTTGCTGCACGAGTCGTTGACCGTGCAACCGTTGCCGTCGTCGCAGGCAACCCCGTTTTGCGGCGCATGGACACAGCCGGTTCCCGGCACGCAGGAGTCGGCCGTGCAGGGGTCTTCGTCGTCGCAATTTTGAACGACACCACCACCGCAGGTTCCCGCCTGACAGATTTCACCCGTTGTACACGGATTTCCGTCGTTGCAGCTCTGACCGTTCATGATCGGCGGGAACACGCATCCGGCATCGGCATCGCACAGATCGGCTGTACACGCCTTTCCGTCGGTGCATTTCGAATCGTCTTCGGTGTATTGACAACCGCTGACCGTAGAACACTTGTCGGCTGTACACGCGAATCCATCGTCACACGCCGCGTTGTTGGGGGTGTTGGAACAGAATCCGGTACCTTTGTTGCACGTATCAACAGTGCACGCGATCGAATCGTCACAAATCTCCGGTGCAGCGTTACAATCGAGAAACTCGGTCGAAATAACCATCACACCGTTGATATACTTGCCTTCCAGCGGTTCAGCGGCTGCAGAAGCGGCAATAATGTCCGAAGCCGTAAAGTATTTTGGAGCCGCGGCCGGAATCGCGGTTTTGAGTTCAAACACGATCTCCAAAAATTTCGCGTCACCCACGACTTCTCCACCGGCATCCAGATACGCACTGCTAACCGGACTCGTAGGATCGGACACATTGGCAAGGATGATCACACCGGAACCGTTCCATGCGGATACCGGATCGGGTGCCAACGACATGGTGTGGCCGCTCGGCGAAAGCGGGGCCGGTGGAACCATCGCCAAAATACACGGCGGACCGCCTCCCGGACCAAAACAGACCTGGTCCTGGAACTGTACGATCTTCAGTGCAACGGCATCGTAAGTGAGTTTGAACTGCAATGCCGCGGGAAGCGGAATCGCATTGCTCTGACGCGCCACGAGCAGTGGGCATACCACGGTCGATCCTTGGGCACCGCTGATGGCACAACCCGACGGCGGCTCACAAGCGGGATCTTTGCTTCCCGGAACACAAACACCGCTACCACAAGTATCGGAGAGAGTACAGGGATCTCCGTCATCGCAGCCCGCAGTGTTGTTTGTAAAGTTACATCCAGACGCTGGTAAACAAGTGTCGGTTGTGCATACATTATTGTCGTTACAGGTAACCGGCGTGATGCCGGTGCATTTTCCGACAGCACATTTGTCGCCTGTGGTGCATTGGTTACCATCGTCGCAGGCGTTTGTGTTGTTCACAAATACGCAACCCTTGGTCGGGTCACAGGAATCCGTCGTGCATGGGTTGTTGTCATTGCACACAACCGCCGCACCGGCAACACAGCCACCTGATGCACACACATCGCCGACCGTACAGGCATTGTTGTCATTGCACGCGCTGGTGTTGTTGGTGAACACACACCCGGTTGCCGGTGCGCACGAGTCGGTTGTGCATGCGTTGCTATCGTTACAGACAAGGGCGGTACCAGAGCAGGTACCGGCAGTGCATTTGTCGGCAGACGTACACGCATTGCCGTCATTACACGCAGTGTTGTTTGCAACCGGAACCGAACTGCATACACCCGTCGCCGTATTGCATCCATCCGTCGTGCAGGCGTTATTGTCGTTACAATCTTTGGCGGTACCGGCTTTACACGTTCCGTTTTCGCACACATCGCCAACCGTACACGCATTGCCGTCGCTGCACGCTCCGCCATTGGTAGCGGTGTTGACACATCCACTCGCCGGATTACACGAATCGGTTGTGCATGCGTTGTTGTCGTTGCAATTCAATACTGTACCGCCACCACATACTCCCCCGGTGCATGTCTGACCTACCGTACAGGCATTGCCATCATCGCAAGCGCCTGTTGTGGGGGTGTTGACACATCCGTCGGCCAACGTACAGGTGTCAACGGTACAGGGATTGTTGTCATTGCAGTCGGGGCCACCGGAACCGACGCACACGCCGTTGGTGCACACATCCGTTACGGTGCATCCGTTGTTGTCGTCACACGCCCCACCGCTGGTAGGCGTATGAACGCAACCACTCGCCGGACTGCAGGTATCCGTTGTGCATACGTTGTTGTCATTACACACCGTGGGGGTACCGGCTTTACAGGTGCCGGCGGCACAGGTGTCGCCGCTTGTGCAGGGATTTCCGTCTTCACAAGCGCCCCCCGTGGCCGGCTGATGACTACACGATCCGTTGGCGCCACACACATCTGTAGTGCAGGGATTACCGTCATCACATTGATCACCGCCCTCTCCCTGACAAACACCGGCAACACATATATCGTTGATCGTACACGTATTTCCGTCATCACAGGTCGCACCGTTGCCCGCAAAATGAACACACTCCCCGGTCAACGCATTACACAGGTCGTCCGTGCAAACGTCGTTGTCTCCGCAGTCTTTCGGCGTGCCCGGTACGCATGCACCGCCCGTACAAACTCCCGCAGAAATACAAGGATTTCCGTCAGCACAAGCCGCCTGATTGGGGACATTGATACATCCTGCTGCAGAATCGCACGAATCATCCGTGCATGGGTTTGAATCGTTGCAATCGGGCTGAATGACAACACAAATACCACCGACACATACGCCATCGCTGGAACAGGCGTCACCACCTCCGCACGTGCCGTTCACCGCCGAATACACACACGCACCCGCGGTGCAGGAATCAGCGGTGCAAGGATTGTTGTCATCACAAACCAGAGGCTGCCCCCCACAACTTCCGTCAGAGCACACGTCGTTGATGGTGCACGGATTTCCGTCATCACACGCGCCGTCGGTGGGTTCATATGCGCATCCGGAGAGCGGATCACATTCGTCGCTGGTACACGGATCGTTGTCGTTGCACGCAGAATAGGTTCCCGAGCAGAACCCACCCACACATGCATCGTCGGTTGTGCACGGATTGTCATCATTACACGCGGCGCCATCATCCACCGCAACGGGAATACATTCTCCGGTCTCCGGCACACATTCCGTGGTTACGCACGCAACAACATCAGAAGAACACTGGGGAATCGTGCTGGGATCGTCTTGGCACTGGTTGTCAATGCAGCGTTTCCACCCATTACATTTGTCGCCGTCATCTAGAGAGTCGCAATCCGCGTCTGTCTCACAGTCACACGTTGTATTTGCGGAAAACTCACAGCCTTTTCCTGGGTTGCACACGTCATCGGTACAGGGGTCGTTGTCATTACACTGTAATTCCAATCCACCGCCACACACTGCACCCGTGCAGGTCTCGCCAGTAGTGCATAAGTTCCCGTCTTCGCAAGCTAAGCCATCCAGATCACCCACAACGCAGGTTTTCGACGCTTCGTCGCAAAACGCGATCATGCAGGTGCCTTGTCCGGAAACCAACGACGCACATTCGCTGCTTTCTTTGCATTTGGGACCAATGGGGGCTCCCCCGCCTGCGCAATCGGCGCTGACAAAGTACTGGCATTTGCCGTCCGAACCGCACACGTCCACAGTACAATCACTTCCGTCATCACACGCGGCGTTATCCTGGCACGCGCTGATGATGACTACGTCCACGGTATCCCGGGTATTGTCGCCTTCGACATTCGACCCGTCGGCGTGAACCGCTTGAGCAACCATGCGATGCAAACCTAGCGGAACGCCCTCATAAGTAAATGAGCCTTCGGCCGACAGAGTGCCAACAACGTTATCGTCCAACAACATTTGTACGGTCGCACCGTCGGCGTTCAAGCCCAAGACCAGAACCGTCGCCGAAACGTCAACCGGCGCGCCGCTGGTTTCGTATTTCTGAAGCGGCGCAGGTGTCTGGAAAATAACGACCGGTCCCCCCTCCAATGTCGTCTGCTGGCTTATATCCGAATCGGAACATCCCGCCGCTGCAACTGCAAATACGGCCGTTGTCCACAAAGCGTTCCTTAAGTTCCTCACACAAATCATCGAGTCCTCCAAAATTGGTCCCAGTTTCGATTCAGGGAACAAACGAAGCATCCGGGTACGGTCACGACAGCAACCCAATGGCGAACTGAGTGCAGAAAAGGTGCTAGGTGTTTTTAGATGAAATTTTTGTCTGGGCCGCCTTTGGCCGCCTCGCCCCGCAAAATCCCTGCGGCATATTCCCGATATTCCTCAGGATTTTTCCGCGCGATCCGGCTCAAATTCGACTGGATCATAAAAACCCTAATTTACACTACGAACCTTGTTGTCCCGGTTGCCCCACCCCGTTGATTGACGGTTTAGCTCAAAACGAGCGGCTGCTCAATGGTAGTTTTCGTTTGTCGTTTTCCCCTTGACCCCAGACAGGACATTAGCTCGGGTGATCGTGTCGTGCCGACGCCCGATTTATTCCCGTGTCGTCTACATTTCTGTGGGTTGGTGGAAACGAAATCTTCAATTCAATCCAACTTCAAAAACCGTCACTTATTTTTCCATGTCAGGCTGTAGTTCGGGACGAGTCGATGCGAAAGCCGGATGGTTCATCAATCTGGTTTCCACTTCGACGAGCCGAGAAAGCCCTTCAAATTCCACATTGAATCGCCGCGCATTAACCAGTTGCGGCACGAGCGCGGCATCCGCCAAAGTAATAGAATCCCCGGCGGAATACTGAGCCCCGACGCTGTCCATTTCGTCCTGGTACGCCAGCAGCCCTTTTCGTATCCAATCCGCCGCCCAACTCTGCACGCGGTCGCTGTCCCATCCCTCCGAATTTAACCGTTTCAAAACCGACAGATTTTGCAGGGGCTGAATTCCACTGTTTACGATCTCTACCAATTGCCGGACTTTCGCTCTTTGGTAGGGATCCCGCGGTAACATAGCTGGTTCGGGGAAGGTCTCTTCCAGAAACTCCATGATCGCCACACTCTGGCTGATAGACCGTCCATCAACCACGAGGGTTGGTACTTGCGCCATAGGGTTGATACGGCGTTGTTCAGCATAGTACTGCTCACCGCCGCCACGCACCAAATGCACAGGGACATACTCGGCGGAAAGACCCTTGAAATTTAACACAATTCTCACTCGCCAACTACACGAAGAACGCCAGTATCCATGTAATATAAGATTCATAATTGCTCTTTTTGTGACCTGCTAAGTGAAGAACCAATACGTTCGCCGGACGCGGAAAGCGGATTTACGGTTTGCTCAATGGCTCCAAATATACTGTGTCCTTTATATTTCATCTCGATTTTGACCGTGTCCCCGTACTGCAAAAACGGGGTTGTCGCTTTCCCCGTAGCAATGACCTCCAGCATCCGTTTTTCCGCCAAACAGGAAGAACCTCGTGCGACGTCTGCGTTGCTGACCGTTCCGCTGCCGAGAATCGTTCCCGCAGACAACGCACGGGTCTTGGTGACAAACGCCATGAGATCAAAAAAACTGAAAAACATTTCGGATCCGGCATCCGGATCGCCAAACAGCTCCCCATTCAGCCAAGTGTTCAACGGCAAATGAACGCGTCCATCTCGCCACACGTCTCCCAACTCGTCCGGCGTGACCGCAAATGGACTAAACGCAGAAGACGGTTTGGAAACAAAAAAACCGAAGCCCTTTTGCAGTTCGTTCGGGATGAGGTTTCGTAACGAAACATCGTTACATAACATCAGAAGACGCACATGTGCCGCTGCTCGCTCCGCGGTGGTTTGTTGTGGAACATCGCCGGTGATGATCGCTATTTCCGACTCAAAATCGGCTCCCCAGGCCAGGTCGGCTACTACAATAGGTGCCCGTGGTGCCAAAAACGTATCGCTACCCCCTTGGTATATCAGCGGCTCGGTGCGAAGCGTCGGTGGGGGCTCCGCGCCACGTGCTTTTCGCACCAGGACGATATGATTGATGTATGCACTACCATCGATCCAAGCGTACGCCCGCGGTAGGGGGGCCAGCAAGGTGTTTACGTCGACGGGGAACGCGTCCGGTCGAACACCATCATTCAGTTCGGCGTACACCGCCTCTGCGGCCGGTGACAGGGTGTCCCAATCATCCAACAATCGTTGCAGCGTGGGAGCGATATGGGGAATGGCTACAGATATTTGTAGATCTCGGGAGACGACCAACAGTTGCCCATCTCTATTGCCGTTATGTCGCGTAGCAAATTTCATGGTTTGATCTTTGTATTTTAAGTGAACAAAAAAGCCAACTAAACAAGACGACACCGAAGTTATTTAACATTGAGCTTGTGAAAAAGTATGGGGACGGACTTGGACGCGAGGATTTTGGCCTCGATGCCCGGAAAAAAACCGAGTCATATCGGGAATATGGCGCAGGTTTTTTTCGGGGCAGCGGGGACAAAAGCATCCGTCCAAGTTCGTTCAGCTATTTTTTCACAAACT
>JABWCM010000014.1 GCA_013360285.1 Myxococcales bacterium | reverse complement strand
ACTCCTTGCGGAATATTCCCGATATTCCTCAGTCGTGCCGCTGCCAATGCAGCTAAAAATCGCCGTTTTGGGGATGATTTCCCATTTATGGAACACCCTCTCAGTTACTGAATAGAGTCCGCCAGCAACTCGGCGATATCTCTTGCTTCGATCTTATCACCTGCTCCCTTGTCCGCGATACCGTCTCGAACCATGGTGAGGCAGAATGGGCATGCACTTGCGATTAGATCTGGCTTTTTTTCCATTGCTTGTTCTACCCGTAGGTGATTAACCCGTTTACCAAGCCGTTCCTCCATCCAGATTCTCGAGCCGCCGGCGCCACAACACATGCCGGACTTTCTATTTCGGTCCATTTCTACGAGTTTTGTGCCCGGAATCGCCGCGACAACATTGCGTGGATCATCATAAATATCGTTGTATCGCCCCAGATAACACGAATCGTGGTAGGTGATGGTTTTGTCTAGGCTGTTGGTGGGTCGGATTTTTCCATCGGCGATCAGTTTTGCGATGAGCTGCGAATGATGGACTACCTCATATTTCCCGCCGAACGTCGGGTATTCGTTGAGCAGCGTGTTAAGGCAATGTGGGCAATGGGTGAGAATTTTGCGTATGTTGAACCCATTGAGAACTTCCACATTGGTTTGAGCCAAGGTCTGGAACAGATATTCGTTTCCAAGACGGCGAGCCGGGTCCCCAGTACAGCTCTCGTCTGTCCCTAAAATAGCGAAGCTCACCTTTGCATGATGAAGAATCTTGGCGAGTGCTTTGGTCACTTTGCGCTGCCTATCGTCGTATGCGCCGGCGCACCCGACCCAAAACAGATATTCTGCGTCGGGTGCTTCAGAAATGTGTGGTATTTCAATACCATCAAGGTCGTCATCGGACGTCCAATTTGCCCGCGCATTGGTTGCCAGTCCCCACGGATTTCCCTTTTGCTCTATATTTCGAAGCGTGGAGTTGAGTTCCTTCGGAAATCGGGCTTCGGTTAATACCAGATACCGACGCATATCGACGATCTTGTCGACGTGCGTGATCATCACAGGACAATTTTCTTCGCAGGACCGACATGTTGTGCACGACCAAATCACATCCTCGTTGACGGCAAGGATCATTTTGCTTTCGCCGTCCTCATTGTTGGGCGGTAGTTCCGCGTCGGTTTTCCGCTTCATCAATCTGTCTTCCGCGGATAGTAGGTGTTCTTGGAGATCTTTGATAAGCAGCTTCGGGTTTAATGGTTTGTCCGACTGCCATGCGGGGCAGTTGACTTCGCAGCGTCCGCACTCGGTGCACGTGTACAGATCAAGCATCTGTTTCCACGTTAAATCCTCCGCACGGCCGCTTCCGAAGGTTTCGACGGACTCATCCTCTAGGTTCATGTCCGTCAGTTTGCCGCGAGGTTCCAGTTTTGCGAAAAAAACGTTTGGAATAGATGTGATCACATGCATGTGTTTGGAATGAGGAAGAAGATTCAGAAATCCAAACAAAATGCCGATGTGAGCCCAATATGACGTGACTTCAATGAATTTTAGGCCACCGGATCCCATTTGGGACAACCAGCTCCCTACCATGGCTCCAACCGGAGAATGTGCGGCCTCGGGATGGTTTGAAACCGCAGCAAAACGCGCCCCGTCAAAAAGAAAGTCCGTGATCATGAGCCCGCCGATCAGAGCTAAGATAAGGAGACCTTCGGTCGATGCGGTGATCCGACTGGGTTTATTAAACAGACGACGGTAAGCGGCATACACCACCATCGCGAGTACGATCACCTCCACTACATCCTTACAGAAAGTGTAAACCTGACCCACCAAGCCGGGCAGCATGAATTCCGGCGAAAATGCCATGACGATCAGCACTAGACTTCGTACCAGGAGCACGAGAAACCCCCAGAAAATCAGTGCATGCATCAGACCGTACACCGGTTCTTTAAACATCTTTCGTTGCCCAATGGCGATCCGTAAAACTGCGCCAAGGCGTTTGCCAACCTGATCAAAACGTGCGTCGGGTTTTCCCGCGGCCAACAGCAGGATGCGACCGCGGATGCTGTGAGCAAAAAAGCCCATGGCCAGCAGAAGCAATACGATCATGATCCAGGGATTGAGTGAAGTCATTTCTAACCTACGCTTTCATGTCGTTATGTTACTGGAACCTCTTAAGGTTCACCAATGGAAAAGCGAATCGTGCGACCATGGGCCGACCAGGTTTTTCGATTGAACCGACCCCATTGTGGACGCGGCTCTATACCGGGACGGCGCCGGTTGGGTCACCCGCACTTGGTACGTAGGTTCTCACAAGCAACCCTTTTTCGTAAACCTTAGGCGGCTGACCGGGAGACCAAAATCCGCGCACCGGCGTTCTCTGTCGGTCGGGACCAGTTCGTCTGGAGTCACCACTTGTGTGTCAAAACCCCCGTGTGCGTTGAACACTTCACGCACGTTTTGTGCGTAGTCTGTGACATCGGTGCGCAGAATGACGGAGCCAGTGGCAGTAAGTTTGGAATGGAGCGTGTGGACGAATTCCGGACTGAAGATCCGTCTTTTGTGGTGTTTCTTTTTCCACCACGGATCGGGAAACCCAACGTAGAAGTGCGAGATAGAGCCGACCGGAAAAAACTGATCGACAATTGGTCGTGCATCTGCCTGAATAATCCGAACGTTGGAAATGCCTTGCCGGTTGAGGCGGTCCATGACTTCCATGCACAGGCGGGTACGTACTTCAAAACCCACCCATCGCGATTCTCTGGTGCGGGAGGCCTGCTCAACAAGAAATCCACCGCGGCCGAACCCGAGGTCAACTTCCAGCTTTCCTCCAAAGTCAATCCACGAACGAAATGTGTGCACCGCGTCTTCGTTTCCAAATGGATCAAGAAGTTGCTCGCCTACCGCCCCACGATTTTTTCCGTGCGCTCGCCGTTGAGATACCGCGCCACCATAAAGTCCATGATAAAATGTGCCAGCGCCCGTGGCGGTTGCCTCAACAATCACTGCTTTTGTCACGACTCACGCTAAATGATCAGTGAATATTATTAAATTAACGATGTTTCCGGTTGGAACCACATGCAGCCTGAAGCGGCCCAAACATCGCGGCGAGTCTAACAAAGGCAGGTTCGTTGTCAAACATCACGACGATTGGAAACAAGTTGTATCGCTGAACATGCACGTAGATATTTCGGCCGTTGACCGTGAGTCGGTCCTTACATTATCTTCGTGAATCTGGAGATCGATATCCCGTGTCCTTCCGGTTCGAAGTGACGCGGAAATCCGAAATATCCTATATGGTGCGCGTAAAAATCGAAAACGGGATGCTGGCTAGTCTACGGTATGTGGGGCGGCCCGACGAATCCAATGCGAGGCGGTTGTGGAAGAAACCTTTGAAACTGGCGACGTCATCGCTGGTCGCTACGAGTTGGTAAAACTCGTTGGGGCAGGAGGGGGAGGGCGTATTTTTCTTGCTCAGGATCTCAATCTCGGGGGCCGTAAAACCGCGATCAAACTCTACGAACCAGACACGTTGCTCGCCGACCTGAAGCAGCATCGGGATAAAGGCAGCATTACCGATGCGGTGTATCAACAGGAGTCAACCAATGTTCGGGCTCGGTTTCGCCAGGAAGCCGTGCGGATTTCGAGACTCGATCATCCCGCGATTGTGAAGATCTTCGATTATCAGGATAAGCCATATGACGTGGTCACACGCAGGGGGACACAGGTTCGTAGCCGCCCCTATTTGTGTATGGAGTTCATTTTTGGAGAGACTCTGGATGAGTTGATGTCTTCGGATCGACTCAATAGGGCCACGGCGCTTGAAATCGGCGCGCAGGTTGCAGATGGTCTCGCCTATGCTCACGAACAAAACCTGGTGCACCGAGATCTGAAACCATCGAATATCATGGTGGAATCAGGGGCGCACGGCCCCCGTGCCAGAATTATCGATTGGGGTGTTGCTAAGGTGATAGCGACCGAAGCAGCGTTGCGTATGACGCAACTCAACGAACTCCCATCCGCCGCACGTCAATATTTGCAAGGAAATCGTGGTCCAGACGACAACATTAAAACCCAGGGCATTTTGTTGGGAACACCCAAATTTATCGCCCCAGAACATTTTCATCAGGGCGGTGCGCAGTGGTCGCCAGCGTCGGATATTTTTGCATTTGGGCTGATTTTGTTTCGTATGTTTACAAAAAAGCCGGCCAAGCGTGAAAGCCTTGCCGGAGAGTGCCTGTTGCAGTCGGATCGAGACCTGTTACGGACGGCGTGCGCCGACATGCCCGAGTTGGCCAACGTGGTCATGTTGTGTTTGTCGGAGTTTCGCGAAGAACGTCTTACCGCTGTAGCGGTTCGGGATAGTCTGCGAAAACTTGCGGAACGTGTAAAAGGGGGAACGACCGGTGCGATGCCGCTGCCAGGAACGGTGCAGCAGTCGTCTGGACCGCGTTCTCAAGTAATCTCTGCCCCTCAGGATAGAACCGCGATTCTTAGGCAGACACAGAGTGGTGCTCCATACCGTACGACTGCCGAAAAAATACCCACCGGTGCCGCCGCGACAGGTGCGGTGGCCACTGCGGACCCGGACATTGTCGTAACGAAACAGGGGCCCGGATGGTTGGCGGCGATTTCCGCTTTGGTTGTGGGTGTTGCTGTGGGGGCAGTCGCAATGTTCGCGATTGGTGTGTCTCAGACCAAACCTGAGTCACAGATGCTACCGGAAGCTGCCACCATGACTCCAAGTGCCCAAGACCAGGAACATGCCGAGATGGATGCCGGCAGTCCGGCGACCGACGAACCCAAAACCGAGGTGGAACCGCAACAACAGCCACAAGTAGGTTCTCCGCCCCCGGACGATCCCAATCGAATACAGATGCAGGTCTGGGTGAAGTCCAATATTCCTGCCAACGTGAAGGTTCGTGACGAAGAGGGATTCAAATCCATTGGTTCAACTCCGCTGGAGCTTACGTTAACCAACCGGTTTGAAGTGAGGATGCTAAAACTAGAGCCGGTGGATCCCAAACACAAATTTGCGCCCGCTGAGCAAACGATTTCCGCTATCGAGTTGCTCGCTTCCGGCGATCGTACGGACGCAAAAGAAGTTGTCGTAGCTCTAAAATGTGCTGATTTGTTTGATCCGGAGTGTAACGCCTACCGGAAAAAATTTGATGACTCCATCACCCGGGGGGTGACTCCGTGACGCGACCCATTCGGCGATTGGCCTTTTGCCTATTGTTTGTTGTTGCTACGTCGTTGTATCCCATCTTGTTGTTTGGGCAAACCGGTCCAGATGCCGCGTTGGAAGAGGAAGCACAAAAACATTATCTTAATGCGATGCAGCTTTATGATAGCGGTCAGCACGATGGTGCAGCCAAAGAACTGGCTCTGGCAGAAAAAGCGGTGCGTAAGTTCAAAGATAAAGCTCGCCAGAAATCGACGTTGGAAACCATTAAGGATGCTCAAGTGGGTGTTCTGTGCGAAGCAGGGCACGCACGGTTTCGTACCGAGAGCTACGACAAAGCGTTTGAGTACTTTAACAAGTGTATGTCTGCGATGGACAAAAAAGATAAACGCAGACGAGTGGTGGAAAAAAACTTAGCGCAGTCGGCCTATATGAGCACGATGCAGTTGTGGCTCAACAAAAAATTTGAAACAGCGCGTGAAAGGGCGCGGGATGCTCAACTGCTGGTCCAGCGAACGTATCCCGACGGAGACTCAATGCGGACCCGACTGGACGACATTCACCGGAAAATCGTGCAGGTCGACACGGAGATGTTGGTTTCGCGGGGTGAGATTGAACGGGCGTATGGAGAGCTAAAGAAGGATTTCGCGATTCAGGAGGATCCAACTTTCGCCTATAAACTCGGTGAGTTAGGGGCGCAGTTGCGCCTATATTCTGAAGCGGAAATGTATTATTCGCGAGCGAGAACATCTGCAGAAAAAGCCCTTGCCGGAGGGAGCCGAGTTGAAGAATTGACGACGATCGTCAGCGACAGTCAGGACCGGATTGGACACATCCGAAGTCTAAGACGTACGATTGTTGTTCGATCCAACGTCCCGTTTTACCAGGTGGAACTGTTGCGTACGACGTCTGAGCGGCCAATTGCGCAGCAGGAAGTGGAGGACCCCATCAAAGGTGTGACCTTTGAGGTTTATCCAGGTCGCTACAATATCAAGGTCATCAACGCTGATTTTGGGGTATGTAATCGGGAAAACGTTCCGCTGAACAAGGAAGACATTGAGATAGTGTGCGATTATGACAAGCCGCCAACT
Organism: Myxococcales bacterium; assembly: GCA_013360285.1. Classification (GTDB taxonomy): domain Bacteria; phylum Myxococcota_A; class UBA9042; order JABWCM01; family JABWCM01; genus JABWCM01. Next base: position 38,388 of record JABWCM010000014.1, on the reverse strand, counting down.
GCGGTTTCCTTCGATACCAATCCGCGTGGGGTCAAAGTCAAAGTCGTGCCCAGTACCATGGTCGCCTCCCAACGAACGCCGTTTTATACGCAGCTTCATCGCGGCGCCTATACGTTGCTGGCGGAGGTCGAAGGATTCCCCGATCCCGTTGAAATTCCGTTTGTTGTGGAGCACGAAACCCAGCAGGATTTCGTGTTTGACCTCGATTATGCCGAACTGGACATCAACCTGCCGGACGAGCACACGGATGCTGTGGTGCGCCTTGATGGCAAGCCATTTGATGTGTTTTCTCAGCAATTGCCCCGGCTCGGAATCGGTTCGCACACCATTGAGGTTGAAAAACCCGGATACGAAACAGTTGTTCAGCGTGTCTTCATGTCACCACGCGAAACGAAGACGATATTCATTGAGTTGAAACAGCCCGAGGTGTTGGACCCGGATCAGGTCTATACGCCGCCCGCCTTGGACATTGGCGTGGGTTATCGAGGCGAGTTTTTGTCCTACGAGGCGCTCCGCGACACCGGATCTGGAGTTTTGTCGCGTTCTGGTGACTATGTGCTGCATCACGTCACAGTGGACACCAACATCTATCTTACCCGCAATGAACGGGCTACATTGAAGCCCTACGTGCATATTGGCGCGGATTTGGGATTTGCAGTGAGCAAACCAATCCAATCGATTTTTTCTGCCACTGTGCAGGCTGGATTCGGATTGTTGATGGACCAGATCGACCAATCGGCGTGGCGTGCGGAGTTAAATTACCAATTTGGCTACTATCGTTGGAACGATGAGTTTCCGTCGTCTCAGTTTGACTTATCTACGCTGCATCCGTTGGGACTGTCATTACATGGTGACGGGCATTATCAACTACTTCAGGCGTCTTTGGACGTTGGGTTCTCAACCGGAAGCGGTCGTCGGGACGATTATGCCGCGAAGTGTTCCACCGACACCGCCTTTACCTGGATCGATGCAGAGGCCTTCGTTGGTGCGGACATTGTGGACGCGATTTCCTACAATAAAAACCTAGACGCTGTCATCGGGGCCTTCGGTGGTATATTGGCCTATTCCGAAGAACAAAAATTGTTGGCTGGCGGCTGCAATGGCGTGGGACCACAGGGCCTGGAGGTTACCGACGGACTGGTAGGTGCACGCTTTAAGTTTCGTTATGTTACAGTCTCGTCCCCCAAAACAGCGTTTAACTTACAGGGTGACCTCCGGTTTGTCGGAGGAATTTCTGAAACTGCTCCGGTTATTTACGACGACAAAACCGATTTCAAAGCGACATTCGGCAATTTCAGTCTGCGAGCTGGCCTTGAGTTGCTATTTTAGTCCCCAAAGTCAACTTCCCGCGAAAAGTAGCCAGAGAATGATCATTGTTGTACCGACGAACATGGTAACATAGGCAAGCACGCCTGCTGATGGTGGGGCGTCCGTGGGTTCAACCGCGGCGACCTGCGCTATCGGCGTCGGTGGCGGAGAAGTCGATGGAGCTGGGTGAACCGTAGTGTCATCATCGCGGGGATCCTGCGGAGTGATGCGGGTGATCATGTCCTGCGGATCAATTGTTGGCAGTATCAGCTCCGGTGGGCGTGAGATGAGTTGAGTCACCTGCAGTTCTCCGCCGGCGCCGGTCGATTTGGGTGCTCGGTGGCGAATCTGGTCGGTGATCTTGGCTTCCAAATCTTCGGAAATTCGGATGGTTTGGGTCGCACATAACTCCTTCCATGCCGCTGGAGTCATTTTTTCTACCGGTTTTGGGCGTTTATCGGAATCGACTGACTCGACAGGTTGAACGGTTGTGTGTCCTGCCGCGCGCTCCGATTCGAGGATTTCCATCAACGTTGCGGCCACCGCGTGGGTTGTTTGGGGGCGAACGGTTGGATCTTTGGCAAGCATGGTGGTGACGAGGTGTGTCAGCCGTTCAGGGTAACTCCATGGCGAGTTCCACAACACGAGAGGTGGCACGTTGGCATCAAGGTGTTGTAGGCAGATATCTATAGGCGTTTTTCCCACAAACGGAGGCGTGCCGCACAACGCTTCGTACAACAATACCCCAAGTGTATAGATGTCGGTTCGATGATCGCAGCGCTCACCCAAAATTTGCTCGGGGCTCATATACAATGGTGTTCCGAATCGCATTCCGGTGTTCGCGTTTTCTACAGAATGTCCAACGACTTTGGCGATCCCGAAATCAAGGATCTTGATAAAGTGTTTGTCCCACGGCTTTTCGATAATGATAATGTTGTCGGGCTTGACGTCGCGATGCACCACGCCATGGGTGTGCGCTTCAGCCAGAGATTCACATGCTTGTTTGATAATGTGGGCGATGATTTCCAACGGTACCGGGCCATTGTCCAGTAATTCACTTAACGGTCGGCCACGGAGCAATTCCATCGCGATATACAGGTATCCGTCCCGAGTTCTTCCAAAATCAAACAGTGTGATGGTGTTGGGGTGAGTCAGCGCGCTTACGGCTCGCGCTTCGCGAAAAAACAGGCCGGCAACGTGATCTTCATCACGGCTTGCAGGGGGGCGCAGAACTTTGAGAGCGACGTCCCTGCCTACCCCGAGTTGGTGAGCACGGAATACGGTCCCCATTCCGCCGGCACCGATCACTTCACGGATCTCAAACCGATCCTCAAACACCTGACCAAGCAGGGAATCCATGGTGGATTGTGCGCACATCGCAACTCCTTGGCAGTCCAATTGGAAACGCCCGAGGTGTGTGGTGTTAAATAAGGGTTTTCATGATCAAGGCGGATTTGAGCTGGATCGTCCGAAAATATCTTGAGTCATATCGGGAATATGGCGCAAGAATTTTTACCGGCGAGGCGGACAAAGGCGGCCAGAGCATGAAAATCATCATTTAACACCACACACCTAGGTGTGTGACCAACCATAACACAGGTGTGTCGACCGACGAAAAGGTCAACCTCGTCAGATTTGGGCTAGGCGTCGGTATATGTCGGCAAGCCGCGGAATACCGGCGGCTTTGGAATAGGTGAACACCGCAATACGCGCGCGGGCTTCGCGCAGCGGGTCGGGTGTTCCGTGGAGCCAGTCCAAGCATTCGGACACCAGGTCGTCGATAATTTCACCAGATTCAACCACTCCGGCTCGATTTTGAGTAACATAATGGGTCACATCCCCCAACCCAACACTCGTCAACGTCGGCAAACCACACAACATATATTCGGCAAACTTAGTGGGTGATGCTACGGAATTCACCGGGTCTGCCTTCCGCAACAACATGCCTAAATCGGCGGCGTTAAGCCATCCCGGTACTTCATCATGTTCCGCGGTATGAACCAGGTACCGATGGGGAGGCAGGATTTGGCCACATACAGCGGTCAACTGGGAAACATCGGGTGTAAGCCCAACAAAAAAAGCGGCGTCATCACGTTCCATAATACGTCGTGCCCACTTCAGTGTATGTTCGACGTGATGCCATCGTCCGGTTGAGCCCGCAAAGATAAGGACATGTTTGTCTTGAAGCCCCCACCGGGTTCGCAGTTGTTCGCGTTGTTCCGGTGAATAAAAAAACCGCCGTTCATCTGCCAAGCAGGCGATGATCGAGGTGACTTGAGGGTTTAGTCCATAGGTATGGGTCATGACATCCCGTAGCGGCGCGGAAACAACCACAAATGCGTCGGCTTCTCGGACACAACTCGTAACGATTTCGTCAATGTATGCCAATTGCCGTTTTGCGCCCAAATCACCAAATTGTTTCGCCATCATCCGATATTCGGAAGCTGCATCTCCACGAATGTCATAAAGCACTTTCACGTTTGGTCTTATACGCTTTAGTCGGATTGCAACATGCGCAGCATGGTGGCCGCGCGCGTGGATAACAAGCCGTGTCGTCGGGTTGAATGACGTGACTGCCCACGTGAGAAACGCCAAGACAGTTGCTGAACCGGCGCGATACAGTTGCCATGCCGGCAATAGCAGTACTCGGGTCCCCAAGATGGTTCGATAACGGGCTCGCCGTGTAAGATAACTATCCCAGTTTGTGCGAAGTGCCCCAAACGTTACCATGGCTACGAGGTCGGATTGTATCGCGTGGGCCTGCAAAGAGCGAAGTGTGTCCAGAACTTGAGAATCAATGACCGTCGGGGCGAATCCCTCCGCCATGAGAAACACGTGATGCGCCGCGGCGGTCGCGGGATGGTCCGTGTCAGTGGGCTGATGTTCAATTAGGGATGAATACATCGATTTCGTACTCACACGCTTTTAACGCCACGTGGTACTCCCGAAACAAATTCTACAATGTCCATTCCATTACGCCGGCACAAAGTTAACGTCTGCTGCTTATCCGTGCTTTTGAACAAAGCAGGCGCGGATAACGGTGGGCCGATGTATGTCCAAACCAAATTGGGTAAATAGGGTGATTTCCATTCCAAATCGACGGTTGTACCTGCAATCGGACGTCCATAGCTGCCGTCTGCTCCGGAAAAGTCGCTATCGAGCCCGTGTGCGTTCGTAATATGCGGCATAACTGTTCCGGCGGAGGAGCCGGATTCCAAAACAATGGGTTCTGCCTGGCTGAACCATTCAACATCGAAAACGACATGGGCGGCGTACGATTCGGGTCTCGGTGTCACCACTGATGGCGCAAGGTGAAAATGTTGAATCAGGTGGTCTGTTTGCGTCTGAAATTGCGTATTTACACCTGTAGATGCGTCTGGTATGCATCGGTCCACAATCACGAGGTAGTCGGTGTTAGCGCGACACAACACATGGCGTTGTAACAGGATCCCCGTTGGATGAGTCGTTGTTGCAGGGACACGAAACCCGACACAACACCAGTCTTTCGCCACTTCCCAGTCCATCATCACGGAATTGGGAATTCTGCCGACTCCGAACCGTTGACTTGTTACGTCAAAACGGTCGTGTCCCCCGATGGTCGGTGCGTTATGTGACCGCGTTCGGCGCGGCAGAGTTCGGCGGTTTAGCGGCCCGCCGTAATAAGGGGTACCCATGTCTACCAAGACGGGATATCCACGTCTCCACCACACCACCTGCAAGCTGTCCGCATGGTGGTGTGAAGCCGACACACCACTACGAATCGCTTCCGGACCACCACAAAACACCAAATGGGATGTTGCTGGTGTGTCTCCGGGCGGAAACTGAATCACTGCAATACCGCTCCGTTCGTACATTCGTGCCGATTGGCGGGACTTCGGCGGTTCGTGACGTTTTCGTACAACATTTGGCCCCAACATCCAGATTTCTTCTTCGTATGTACGCGGTGGGTTAGCAAAGCGATTGGGAACCCGTAATAGAGCGTTTCCGACGTAAACGACGCCGCGCCGGTCTTGTCCGGAGTGTAGGTCGGAAAGCCTGAAACCCCGCCCATCGTCGACGTCACCAATCCGCGGGTACGTGCCATCGGGGCGGAAAAGAGTGGATGCGAATTCCAACATCGCACGAACACGAGTTTGAGCTCGATCATCGACCGGTTGCCGTACGTGTCGGCACTGTGCGCCCAGTTCGATCGAATTTTCCAGCACAAACAGATGATATCCGCTTGAACCTTCACCCGGTGCGCCATCTTCCCAAAATTGTTTTGTGATTTCGTTTTCAAATCGTTCGATAGCTTTGGATTTCCATTCTTTTGCGATTCGAGCGTGCGGAAAAGTCAAGCCAAAGTGAGCGATTCCCGCCCACTCCGTTAACATATGATTGTGTGTCGTGCGGCCGCGAGATCGGGTTTTTACAACGTATTCAGCGTGTTGCCAAAGTGATTGGTAAAATAACAGCCTTTCGTCCGTTTGAATCTCCGGGCATGAACTCACAAATCCCCACACCCAAAGCCACGATTTGAGTCGAAGTGCGACCTCCTGAGCGTGTAACCAGTGAATTCCCATTGAAAATGGATTCTTTTTGATCCAATCCAGCAGTATACGTACTGCACCGGTTGCATATTTCGCATCTCTCGTTAACGTCCAAGCTCGTCCGAGACTGACCAGAAACTGGTGACGTCCGAGTTCCCAGGTCATCCGGATGTCCGATGGAGTATTCTCGTCGATTTCATTGAGTATCCATGCCGGATCGAGTGGCCACTCATCGGGCACCGTCTCGGGTGAGCATGGCAATCGGACAAACCACTTCGGCGTACCGGCTTCATCCGGATACCCTGGGACCAGCCAGGAATACACTCCGGCAAGGATCTCCTCGGCTCGAGTGAGGGTTGCGTCTAAAGAAGCCCGCGACACGTCACGGACATGATCAGCTATGTTCGGTACCAAGAATGAAGGCATGAAGCGACTGCGAAGGGTCTCGTCAAGCTTCTTTAGTGACAGAGCCCTTTCGCGGCCATTTTTTGGAAGGTCCAGACCCATTGCCGCAAAAAAGGTCTTTTCCGACGGCAAACGCCCAGCGTATTTTTCCAGCCATTGGCGTACTTCGGCTTCACGTTGGGTCCGCTGAAGGCGATCTTGTACCAATTCGATGCCCGCGCGAGGTCCCATTTGGCGTACCACGCGAATCAAACGGGTGATTCGGTTCATGGGGTCTCTTTTCGCTCCTTTTGGCTACGGCGCACGTGCTGGTCAACCATGATCGCCGCAATCGTCGGAAATGCAGCGACCGTAGGTGACGGCAAATCGGACGGTGCTCCGCTAATGGCCGCGAGAAACGACGCCACTTCTTCGCGATGGCCTTTCTGAGGACGTCTGGATCGCCACGGGGTTATCGCATGGGGTCCTACACTGGTTAACTCGCAGAAATCATTGAGCATAAATGCAGTGCCAGCCCGGAAAACTTCGATTTTTTCCTTCGGCAATTCTTTGGGACCGGCCGACGTGTACAGAATGGATGCCAGCGAGCCGTCGGCAAACGTCATGGTAATCACCACGTTATCTAAGCAGTCCGGTGTCTGACCACTTACGGGAACGGCCGCAGAATGAATTTGAACTACATCGACCCGATCTCCGACCAGAAACCGGCACAGATCGATGAAATGGCATGTTTCTCCAATAATTCGTCCCCCTCCGGTGTGGAGATTCTGCGTCCAGTGGTCGGCCGGGATAAAGCCGGCATTGACACGATACTGGATGATCATGGGGCCGGGGAGGGGCGCCAACGTATTTGCAAGTAATTTAGTGGGAGGGGCAAACCGTCGATTGTGCCCCACTGCCAGAACACATCCCGTATCTTTCTGCGCATTTAGGACGGCCGCCACGCCGGGGGAGTCAATGGCCAGCGGTTTTTCAACAAAAACGTGTTTGTGGGCTCGTAAGGCGGCCTCGGCGAGTTGTGCATGGGTATCGTGACGGGTCGCAATCACAACCGCATCAACCGCTGGGTCTGACAACGCCGGTCGCCAATCGGTCGCGGCATTCTCGGCACCAAAAGTACGCGCTTTTTGCACCGCATCGTTTCCTCGGGACGAGATCGCATATCGAAGCACAACTCTGGGGTCAGAACAAAGCACCGGAAGCAACGTCGTTGTCGCAAAACTTCCGAGACCGATGCAGGCAAGTGTCAGTTTTCCTGTCCTAGGGGGCGTAATTACCTTTGTGGAACCACTCGTTAAATGAATTACGTGGCCGCTTTTGTGACTCTCAGCCGTATTTTCGGGATAAGAAATCTCCACCCCCAACGCACCGGAAGTTGGGTCGGCCGCGACAGCCAACGCCGAGTCTGCCTGGTTTATATCAAATCGGTGTGTTCGTAGTGGTTGTATTTGGACCGCTTTGTCTGCCAAAAGCGACAAAAATGCCTCCATGTTACGGTTTTCGGTCCAGCGCACAAACGGCGCCGGATAGTCTTTTCCGTACAGTTCGTAGTCAGGGTCATACCTACCCGGTCCATAGGAACAACTAAGCGTAAATTCTACTTCTTTTTCGTAAAATGCCGCACGGTCGGCGCGGATTTCCACATCGCCGACCAGCACCACCCGACCTCGTTTTCGAACCAGCCGCAATGCCTGCGTCAACGGACGGTTATCGCCGGTCGTCGCACAAATGATGACGGCGTCCGCCATCAGGTTATGGGTTAAGTTTGCGACATGCACGTGCGTCAGGGGGTCGCCGGCGTGCAACGCCACCTGTGCTCCCAATTGCCGTCCAAGTTCGATTCGCTGCCGTTCGATATCCAACCCCACAACTTGGCAGCCATTGGCCCGCAGAATCTGTACCGTCAGCAATCCCAGTACCCCCAGGCCGATGACCACGACACACTCCCCGATTTGCGGCATCACCCGCCGGACCCCCTGAACAGCAATGGCTCCAAGCGTTGTCCATGCTGCATCTGCAAGGTCTACCCCCGGTGGTACACCGCTCGCCAACAGCGCAGGTACCTGGTTGATCTCTGCATGATTGGCGAATCCAGCACCTGCGCACGCAACCGTTTGACCTACAACAAACCCGGAAACAGCTCGCCCGACTTCGATGACAACTCCGGCTGCACTGTAACCTAGGGGAGATCCGATGTTGTCCCTGTCCCGTACCTTACGCAAGAGTGGATCGAGTCCTTCCTCACGTACGACTTCGACGGCACGTTGTACCAGGTCACGTTGTTTTTTGTGCTTGGTGGTAAATGGAACTCGTAGGCTCTTGGTTTCTGTGCCGGTGCTCACTACGGATAACCTTGTGGCTACCAGCAGTGAGTGACTGCCGCAAAGAGGTGTCGGTACGTCTACAACGACCGGAGTGCCACGTTTTGATAAGAAGAGTTGCTTCAAAATGCCTCCGCTTTCGGAACCCGTGTGGTAAGTATGCAGAGGACACCACCGTGGTCAACGTCATGGTGGTGTCCATTGTGGAAAAGTGCCGATTTAACCAGATCCGTGTCGGTACCGTGCTCAAAATTACCAAATGAGGTTGTTATGTTTCTGGTGAGATTTTCCATTGCGGGCCGTAACCGTTGGGGAAGGTTGCAGGACAATGAGATTACTCCCCTGTTATCCGATCCTTACGATGGAATAGAATTGGACACCCGCATCACGTTGCCGGTGGATGCCGTCCGCCTTTTGCCGCCGGCCGTACCGACAAAAATTGTATGTGTGGGGCGAAATTACGCCGAACATGCCCGTGAACTTGGTAATATGGTTCCCGATGAGCCGCTTTTGTTTCTTAAGCCGCCCTCATCGCTAATCCCTCACCAAGGTGTTGTGCGAATTCCGCCGCAGAGTACTCGCGTAGAACACGAAGGGGAGCTGGCCGTGGTGATTGGTCAGCGGTTGTTTCGGGCAAAATCCACCGCAGTAAGGGATAAGATCCTCGGGTACACCTGTTTCAACGACGTCACCGCGCGTGACTTGCAGCGTAAGGATGTCCAATTCACCCGAGGCAAAGGTTTTGATACGTTCGCGCCATGTGGGCCCATGCTGCGAACCGATTTGGATCCTTCCGATTTGGCCATTGAGACCGCGGTGTCAGGTCAAGTGCGACAAAGTGGACGCACATCGCAGATGGTGGTGCCGGTTTTGGACCTGATCGCGTATATTTCCTCCATTATGACCCTGGAACCAGGGGATATTGTGGTGACGGGCACCCCGGCGGGTGTTGGGCCGCTTGTTGCCGGTGACTCGGTCGACGTTACGATTGAAGGAATTGGTACGTTGTCCAATACCGTGGAGAACTGGGAATGACAAACCAAAAACCCGCTTTGGCGGTTAGCGGGACAGTTTCGTCGTTTACGATGGACGAAAAAACGGCGGACAGACTTACGTTGCTTCGAACACGTGTGGAATCGGTATTCCGAGGTAAACGACAAGCGGTGGAACTGGTACTCGTGGCCTTGCTGGCACGGGGACACGTGTTGCTTGAAGACGTACCCGGGGTTGGAAAGACAACTTTGGCTCGTGCATTGGCGGGATCGTTGGATCTACACTTTCAGCGGATCCAGTTCACCAGCGACCTGCTGCCTGCAGATGTAGTGGGGGTTTCGGTATACAGTGAGACGCGGCAAAATTTCGAGTTTCGCCCTGGTCCTATCTTCGCCAATATCGTGTTGGCCGACGAAATCAATCGAACGACCCCGAGAACCCAATCCAGCCTTCTCGAAGCCATGAACGAACGGCAGGTGACCGTAGATAACCAAACTTTCCCCTTAAAAGAGCCGTTTATGGTGCTCGCAACCCAGAACCCCCTCGAATTTTCCGGAACCTATCCTCTTCCGGAAAGCCAGCTTGACCGATTTTTGCTGCGGTTGTCTTTGGGATACCCCGACCGGACCGCAGAAGTCGACATTTTGAGGTCTTATGGTCATGTCGATCCCTGCGCCGACCTGACCCCGGTGTTGTCGCGAGATGAGGTACTTAAGTTACAAGAACAGGCGTCTGCAATTTTGGTTTCGGATGAGGTTGTCCATTACCTGCTCGACATCGTGGAGCGAACCCGCAAAAGCCCTCAGTTGGAGCTTGGCGCCAGTACACGGGGAGCGATGGCACTTTATCGGGGTATTCAAGCCCGCGCGTTGCTTCTGGGACGGGCGTATGCTGTTCCTCAAGATGTGAAATCCCTCTGCACAGCGGTCCTGGCACATCGTGTCATGGTGAAAGACCACGGCGATGGCGGGATTTCCGCCCACAGACGTGCCGAGGCGATCCTTGAAGAACTCCTCGACCGAACCCCAGTTCCCTTATGACATCTACCGTTCGCACCGATTTGCCCGTCACGGCGAAACGAAAAACGCTGAAATGGCGTGAGCGGCTGATGCGGTCCAACCGGCTTTTTCCCCGGAAACTGAAACTCACCCGCGAAGGAAAGTTTTTTGTTTTTATTACATCCGGAGTCGGTTTTGCGGCGATCAATACCGGCAATAACCTGATGTATCTGGTGCTGGGGATGATGTTGTCTCTGATCATCGTCAGCGGAATCCTAAGCGATTTGAGCCTCCGCGGTGTCGAAGTGGTGCGTGAGGGGTCGCCCCTTTTCACCGCCGGCCACACCGGTGTTCTGAAAGTGTTCATTACCAATCACAAAAGGTGGTTGTCTTCATTTTCAATCGAAACCGAAGAAGTGTTGGATTACGAGGGGATCTCTCAGGTCCCGTCCCACACGTTGCTCATCGGCGCCAAAAAAAGTGAGTCGGCATTCATTCACCTGAAATTCCCCGTACGCGGGCAATACGAGAGTTCGGGCATCGCGCTTGCCACGTCCTTTCCGTTTTCCTTGTTTCGCAAAAGTCGATATTTTCCGGTTTCGGAATTGTTTGTGGTGTATCCACCTATTTTTTCGGAAGACGACTTGAAGTTTCCCCAAAAAGAGCGCGGATTGGATCAATCTCTTGCCCAAATCGGCCGTGGTGGGGACATTTATGGCGTGAAAGATCATCGCCCCGGTGATTCCGTACGCGACATTCATTGGAAAGTGACGGCCCGTCGTGGCCGACTGATCGCCAAGGAATACGACCGCCCTTCCATGCGTGCCGTGTGGTTTGTTTTTCCTAACGTTGTCCGCAGCGAATCAGAAATTGCTGCGTTCGAACGCGCCGTTGTTCGGGTTGCGTCGTTGGCCGTCGCTTATCTCGACAATAGTTACCAAGTCGGTTTGGTAACTTATGATGGCGTATTGCCGCCTGACGCAGGACCGCGGCAAAGAAGCCGACTGCTGCATCACCTGGCATGTCTCTCGACCGTGGTATCCGAAGGCGGCCCGTCGGCGGTCGCACCGCTGGCCGCTCCCGGAAATGTCGCGGAAACGATCTGGGTGACCCATACCGACAATCACCATCTGGGCGCCGCTGACAACAACCAAACCATCCGCGTGGGGAAATCGGGCCTTGCAGTTTGACATCGTAAGCAAAGTCATCGTGTATCTGTTGGTCACAACCAGTCTCGCCATGATTGGGTTATCCGGTGAGATTCCGCTGTTTTTTTTGTTTCTTGTGGCAGTTGGCGCCGCGGTGAGTTGGGTTTGGCGCCCCAATCCAACCGGATGGGTGACCCTTGTCTGGAACGCGGGTTTGGTGCTGATTCTCGTCGGCTTGATTTTCCAAAGTATCGTTGTCGGCGAATGGCTGACCCATGCCATTCTTTTTGCGATGGTCATGATGCTCAGCAAACTTTTCGGCGGCATCACGGCTCGCGACTATTTTCAGCTTTATGCCCTGACCTTTCTGATGGTCGTCTCGTCGGCAGTGCTCAGCCCGGGCATTGAGTTTGCAGTGATGTTTCTTGTGTACACGGTGTTGTTGACGTGGGCGCTTGTGTTGCTGCACCTCCGCCGAGAGGCGGAAGTTCGTGCCGAACAGTTGACCGCGATCAGCTCCGGCACAGGTTTGGATACGACGCCTGTTTCGATGGACCTATGGAAAACCCGTTCCATTTTGACACCACGGTTTTTGGTCGGCACCAGTGTGCTGGCACTCCTTATCTTTGCGTCGTCGGCTGTTATCTTCTTCATTTTTCCGCGTGTCGGTTTTGGATTCCTTTTTGGGAAGGGGCGCGAAGGTCAATCGATTGCTGGGTTTAGCAACAAGGTGCAACTCGGGCACTTTGGAGTGATCAAAAACAACCCACAGGTGATTGCCCGGGTTGAGATCGTGGATTCTCCGGACGGGTTAACCGAGCCGCTCCGCCTTCGTGGGATGAGTTTCGACCACTACGATGGCCGCGTTTGGTCCAAAAAACGGATCATGGGTGAGAATCGACCGATGATCCAAGGGAGGGGAGGGCACCGCCTCACTTATGACCCTGAACCCTATCCGGGACCCACCCGCACCGTTGTGCAGCGTATTTACCTTGAGCCATTGGACACCGATGTGCATGCGGTGTTTGGTCAACCCCGAATCGATGCGGTGGTGCTCGATCAGTCGGCGATCTCCGCGCTGCAGGGGAAAGCCAGGGTATTGTTTCAGGATACTCTGAGCCAAGATATCACCTTTCGTGGTGCCACCGATATCAGTCTTGTCTATGACGTTCATTCCCGAATCATTCCCGCTATTCCGTCAGGTATCGATAACGCTCGCGCGGAGTTCCCCTCCCTGGTCACCGATGCGTATCTTCAATTGCCGGAACAGTTGAACCCCAACATTTCCAAACTCGCAACCACGATCGTGCGTGATGTTGGCGACTCGCCATATGATAAAGCGGCTGCCATCCGCGACTATTTGCTGCAGAATTACACTTACAGCCTGCAGGGTGGCCACAATCTCGGAGATCCGTTGGCCAGCTTCTTGTTTGAACGAAAAGCGGGGCATTGTGAGTATTTTGCCACCGCCCTGACCATCCTTCTGCGTACCGTTGGTGTACCAGCCCGGTTGGTGAACGGTTTTTTCGGCGGCATTTGGAATCCCTTCGGGCAGTATTACGAAGTCCGTCAAGGAGATGCGCACGCATGGGTCGAGGTATTTATCCCCGGTGCCGGTTGGCTGACGTTTGAGCCGACTCCACCTTCCGGTGCGCTCGGGCCACCCGATGAAGGTGCGTTGTCAACGCTGAGGCGCTGGCTCGATTCGCTGAAACTCAGTTGGTACAAGTGGGTTGTTGAATACGATTTAGATAAACAACTTGGTGTGCTTCGTCATATTGGGCAGAGTCTTGTTCACTTTGGCCGAGAGCTGATGCCAGATAGTGCCGGAGTTTCAGACAACAAAGAACGCCGGATGTCGTTGCGGGAGTTGTTTTCCTCGTTGTTTGACTGGAAAAATTTCGCCCTGATTGGGGGGGCATTGGTTGTATTCTTTTTGTTGATCGGTTTTGTCCGCCGTTTGATTGCATTTTTGACACAAAAGCGCCGCGTTGATCCTGTTTCCGACGATGTCCGGATCGTTCGCCAATGGTGGCATCAGGTTATCCAACTATCGAGCAAAGCCGGGGTGCCGATCACGTCGTCATCTACACCGGAGGACATTCTGGCAATGTTGGCCACGGCGGACCTCGCTTCGGACAAAGCTCAGAAAATCGCCACGGTTTACCAAGAAGTTCGATTTGGTGGCCGTTCGCTGCGGCCAACAGAACGCCAGGAATTGCCGCGGATCGTGCAGGCATTCAAAAAACGGGGTACGGATGCGCTGCGGGCTCGGCGGCGCCTCCACGGTTGATACGAGACAAGTTTTCGTTTGGAACAAACACCGATTCTGGTAAGCTGTCGGTGTTTTGTTGGGGGGGGCGAGGTCGATGTGAGCCACACCTTCGTAGATAGACGGCGATCCCCAAGAAACAAGAAATTGCTTAGCGTTTCCTGTTTTCAGGCGGAAGTTCGCCGAAATGCTACGACGGTTGATATTAGCCAACATGGAGCGTTCGTTAACACGTCATATAAACCACCTCTGGGTTCTACGCTGGAGGTTTCCGTACGGGATAAGTTAACCGAGGTGACGGTTGTCGGCAGGGTTGTCCGTCACGTCGACGCTCGGTCCCGGATTTCGGCCATTCCCGGCCTGGGTCTGGCATGGATCAAAGTCGACGCTCCACGACTGTCCTTGTTGCGGCGGTTTCTGACCGAGGTGTTGGACATTGCGGCTGCGGATATTGATGCGGAGTATCTGCGTGGTGCCGGCTCCTCGTTATCTTACTACATTGAGCGAGGTGCTCTGTTCGGCCTTGTGAGGCCAGCCACCGACGGTGGTGAAGCCGGGCTTCCGGTTATTGTTGACACGTCGGGGCCGTCTAACGCGACCTTTCGAGACCGACGTAAGGTGGAACGATTCACCATTCACACCGAAGCGGTTCTTTATTGTGACGGCGTACCGCTGGCCGTATATCTGCGGGACCTGAGTCTTCACGGTGCCCTGTTCACCACATTTCAATCGCCGCCGGCAGTGGGCCAACGGGTCACCTGCCGCAGCCACCTCACGGGACCTTTTGCCGATCACTGGCTTCGATTAGGCGGAGTGGTAGCCCGGCGCAGCAGCGACCCAGAAACGGGCGAAAATGCGTTTGCGGTTCAAATCGATGTCGTCGATGAGTGCGGATGTGACGGCATTTTTGTGCAGTATCTGGACTATCTTCGCCAATTGGGTCGCATTGGAGAGCGCCCATCCCACCGTATGCGCTTAGCTTAGCTCAGATTTTTGTTTTTTGCCGCGCCGATTCCACATTCGATAAGTCCCAAAACCAGATCGACAAACTCGATGCCGGCCTGACTTGCTGCTTTGGGCAACAACGACTCTTCGGTCAAGCCCGGTAACGTATTGACTTCAATGACATAAATTCCACGGTCGGTCAGCATCACGTCGGTTCGTGATACCCCGCGGCATCCAATTGCGCGATGCGCTGCCAACCCGATTGACGCGGCCTGGGCAGAAATCGTGTCCGGCAGCGGCGCTGGACAGATTTCTTCGTTGTGGCCCGCGGTATATTTCGCCGTGTAGTCAAAAAAATCGTGTCCGATTGGGCGAATTTCGACGAGCGGCAAACAACGTGGCTGACCGGTTACAACATCGTCGATGACCGGCACCGTTAACTCTCTCCCAATGAGCAATTCTTCAACCAACGCATCCGAGTCGTGGGACAGGGCGGTCGCCAACAACCGTTCCAAATCCGACTGGTCGTTGGCAACACCTGCGCCGACGCTGCTGCCTTGGTGTACCGGTTTGACAAAAACGGGAAATCGGAGTGTCTGGCGAATTTCGTTAAGAACGGCATCCTGTTGGGACTGATATCGGCGTTTTTCGACGACAACATGGCGGCATACCAAAAGACCATGTTTTTCCAAAAGTTCTTTGGTTCTCAATTTGTCGTTTGCCAGGCTGCTCGCCATGACACCACTGCCGGTATAGGGCAAATGAAGTATCTCCAAGGCGCCCTGAAGTGTTCCGTCTTCCCCGTTGGGTCCATGAAGAGCGATAAACACAACGTCTGGAACCAGCGCTGCCAATCGAACCAACCCCTCGGCCGGCGATACCGCTTCCGACGTCGATACAGTGCCCCCGTCGCTGTCGGGAACCAACCAGGTGCCGTTGCGGGTGATGGTGACGGGAAACACCGTACAAGTTGTATGCGCCAATGCATTGATGACCGCCTGCCCGGTCAACAATGAAATATCATGTTCCGCACTTTCTCCGCCTAAAATGACTGCCACACGTGTTGATATTCTGTTTTTCATGAACAACGGCTCTCAAAGGGTCAATTCGATACTTCCGTCGGCTTCGACGACGGCAGGAACGGACCATTGTTTGGTTACTTTAGGTCCTTTTTCTGTAACAAACGTTCCGATGAACGCCGCCGTGTACTTCATCGGCGGCAACGGTATACGCCCGGTAGAAACCTGAATTGCGGCGCCGGTCGTTTCAAAATCAAACACCGTTCGGGCGACTACCTGACCGTCCGGATTCAGGAGCCGCAACGACAAACCGATCAGTTGGTCGCGGGTCAACAGCGGCGTAAATCCGCCCGCCGTCACAGGTTCTCCGCGCACCTCCAATTGCCCCAATCGCACAATGATTTCTACGTCATAGGTCTTCGAGCCCTGAAATTGATAAACCGCGGCCGCAGCCGTCAGCGCCAACACCAAAATAGCGGCGTAACGTCTCCATTTAGGCTGGGTAGGCTTGGACTCAGCTACCAATGTGTCACTCATGAACAACGACTCCCAAGTCGGCCAGGCCACGTATCATCGACGGCAAATCGGTATATAACAAACCATTCCAGCCTCGGCTGCGGGCCGCCGCGACGTTCGGAGCGAGATCATCAATAAAAATCAGCGATTCCGGATTTAGCCCCGCTCGATTTTCCGCAGCAGCGTAAATGGGAGCGTTCGGTTTTTCCACTCCTACGCTGTAACTGAGCACATGCGACCGAAAGTGACTCAAACAAGATAGGTTTTCAGTTACATAAGCATGGTGTACCGGGTCGGTGTTCGACAACAGAAAGGTTGGAAATTGCTGCGCAACTTTCGATACAAACCGATTTGTTTCCCCACGCGGTATCAAGGTTTGATTCCAGAATCCAGCAAATTCGGTCAACGTCAGGCGCAGACCAAAATGGTGGTTTAGCGCCAACACCACTTCGTCCGGCGTTGATTTTCCTGTGTCCATTGCGGTTTTGTGGCCAAGGTCAAACAGAAACCGGTCCAAGTGTGTTGACGTAATGCCACTGAGCCGTTCCCAGGCCGCCCGCATCAGGTCCAAGCGTAAATCCACCAACACGCCACCTAAGTCGAAAAAAACCGCGGTTGTTTGTGGTTGCTCGGACATCATGGCCGCGTACGATACACTGGTTTACCAAACTTGTCCCGCCTTGCGCCCCGAAGGGGCTTGTGATACAGACAACGCCGGTTTTTGGCTCCTCTGTCCCCTAAGGAATCCATGCTGATCCCCGTCAGCCTTGAGGTAAAACGAGTCTTTGCGGAAGGAAACGAACTCGCGGTTCAATCGGGAAAACCGTTTGATTCGTCGTTTTTGCTTCTCGCCATGTTTACTTTGCCCAACAAGGGGTTAGCGCTACTGGAAGAACGCAAAATCGGCGAAGACAAGCTCATCGATGCAATGCGGAGTTTGCGCGGCAATTCGGAAAAACACGAAGCGATCGTCGAAGTAGAAGAAAAAATGCAGCAAATCGCCGTCGGCTGCCACGCCGAACTGGTCAGTACGCTGCATTTGCTCATCGCGTTGTGCCGGGTCAGCCAATCCACGGCGTACAAAGTGTTGCGTGCCGCCGGCGTCGATCCTGCCGAACTTCGGATGAGCACATTGGCGGAGTTGACCGGACCGATTCGGCGCCGGCCGACGCCTCCCCCCACGCAGCCGGCGTCCACCCGGCGGTCTATGCCGACTGTTGTCATGTCAGACAAACCCCCCACCGTCGTATTGGACCGGGGCAGCAACGTGCCTGCGGCGTCCCCAATGGTGGCGGAGGTAGCCCCTCCTGTCTCTGTCAGTCAGCCAGCGGTACTGGACCACGTTGAGAAACCATCCGGGGGCCGTACGCCGTTTACGCTGGACCCGGATACCTATCCCACATTGTGTTCCTTGGGCAGAAATCTCACCGAAGAAGCCTACTTAGGTGTGCTCGATCCGCTGGTTGGCCGCACCCAGGAACTCGAAACCGTCATCGATATTTTACAAAAACGTCGTTCAAACAATCCCTGCATTCTCGGGGATCCCGGCGTCGGCAAAACCGCGTTGGTGGAAGGTTTGGCCCGGGTGTTGGCCGGCGTCGACGGTCAATCCCCGTTTGACGAAATTCGGGTGTTGGTGGAACTCAACACATCGGCGTTGATTGCCGGCACCCACCTACGTGGTTCGTTTGCGGAACGGATGGGATTATTAAAAGAAGAAGTGCGCCGGGCAGGGGGACGACTAATTGTTTTTATTGATGAAATCCACACTTTGATCGGTGCGGGAGCCGGCGACGGGCCTCTTGACGCATCCAATGACCTAAAAGCGGCGTTGGCACGGGGGGAGTTTCCGTGTATTGGCGCGACAACCCTACGAGAATACAAAAAATATATCGAAAGCGACCTGGCTTTGGAGCGCCGGTTTCAGCCAGTGATTTTGGCGGAGCCGGGTTTTGAGGATGCCTTGGTGATTCTGAAGGGAATCGTCGACCGATACGAAGACCACCATCAGGTGGTGGTGCGGCCGGAAGCCATGGAGTTGGCTATTCGGCTGAGCGCTCGTTATATTACCGACCGCTGTCTCCCCGACAAGGCCATTAACTTAGTCGATCTCGCCTGTGCCCGTGCCAGGAGGCAGCGTCGTAACGACGTACGCGATGTCGATGTTGCCGAAGTGGTCAGCAAACAGACCAATATTCCCATGGATCGGCTGTTGCTCACCGATGCCGAACGGCTGCTGTCCATGGAACCGTTTTTGGTGAAGCACATCGTCGGCCAGCAGGAGCCTTTGCAGCGTATCGCCGCGGTCATTCGGCGTAATTATGCGGGATTTAACTCACATCGTCCGATGGGTTCGTTTTTGTTGGTGGGCCCTACCGGGGTGGGCAAAACAGAAACCGTCAAAGTGTTGGCCGAATTTTTGTTTCAAAGCCGCGATGCCATTGTCCGATTCGATATGAGCGAATATTCCGAAGCGCACGCGGTGAGTAAGTTAGTCGGGTCGCCGCCGGGGTATGTAGGGCATGATGAAGGTGGCCAACTGACCGAGGCGTTGCACAAACGTCCATATCAAATCATTTTGTTTGACGAAATCGAAAAAGCGCACCCCGACGTGTGGAATTTGCTCCTCCAACTGCTGGACGAAGGTCGACTGACCGACGGACGGGGCAAACGGGTGGATTTTGCCAACACGGTTGTCATGATGACCTCCAATTTGGGCTCCGATATCTTTGATTCCGGCCAAGGAAAAACCATCGGGTTTGGAACGGCAACCAATTTGGGGACCGATGCCCAGGAATCAAAGGTTCTTACTGCGGTGCGCCGGGTATTGCCCCCGGAATTGTGGAATCGAATCGAAGAAAAGTTGGTATTTCATCCCCTGTCACGAGCCCATGTCAAAGCCATTGCGGTGCTGTTGTTGGCCGAATCGTCAAAACGGTTGGCTCGGGACAGAAATATTCGATATCGGGCCGACGACGATGTGATTGAAAAACTCATTGATGCCGGTGGGTTTGATGCCCGACTTGGGGCTCGGCCTATGCGCCAGACCATCCAGCGCCTTGTTGAAGGTACGATTGCCAACGAGATACTGAGCGGGAAGGTCGAAGTAGGTCATTCGCTTCGGTTAAGCCTCGAAGCCAGTGGGCAGATCACCGTACATGTCGAATCTCCATCGGATTTCTCCCGTCCTGCCCCTTAACCTATCTGTACTGCTTCAGCGAACTCGTCGCGAGATCGCAATCATCATCATGACCAAGAGGTTACTTAGTCCCCAACCACCTTGGGGATGGTATGGACCCAGCCGACACCCGGAGTCGGCGGCACTTTCGGTAGGTGGGTTTCTAAATTCCCCGCGGGCACCGAAACTCGACGGCTCAAAAGGGAGGTCGGCCGCTGCGTTTTGGCTGCCATCGCCTCCTTTCCCGGTGGGAATGATAAAGCTTTGTGTATCCTGAGAGGGATCCATTTGGGTTAGGTCACGGTCGGTGTCTACGCCGGTCCCGTCGCCCAGGTCATCGTTGTTGCCGGTGTTCAACAGGTCATCCGAAGCAGCAACATCCGGGTTTGGTGCCACCCCCAAGTCTGTGCCGGCCACATCTAGGGTATTGTGGAGATCCGTTTGGTTTGACGTGGTATCGGGCAAAGGCTCCGACATATCCGGCTCTGGGGGCGCAGGACAGAGCGTGGGGGTGCAGAACACGTCGACCTCACTCCAAACCCGAAGGTCTCCCCCGTTATAGGTCTGGTAGTTTTCTACGTTGTTGTATCCGGACCAAAAGTCGGCTTTTTCGTAATAGTTATCCACGTGTGCGACCCACATTCGCACGTCGGGGTGGTCGGCTTTGCCGATGCTTTCGGCGGTCCCCACCACGACTAGACGAATCCGTTTGGTTTCTCCGGGTGACATGCCGCCAACGTTGAGTTTGAACGTCTCACCGGGATTTTCGTGGGCGATGGTTTGTTTGTCGTTGGTGTCGTTGAGTTCAAATGTGCCGGGATGCTCCCAGTCATCCCAAATGGTCCATTCGGCCACCGCAACATAGGGAAATTCGACCCAAAACGCTAAGGTTACGTTGGCTCCCGCCGCGGTACCGCTGTTTTTGACATCAAAAACCATCACGGTGGACTGGGTAACGCCCAGGTCAAAGATTCCGGCGCTTCCGCTGTCCGTAATCAGGTCTGTTGATTGTCCATCGATGGGTAAAATAGCCGTTCCCAGTGTAAACACAGGGTACTTGGGGGGTGGCGGAGGCTCGGCTGGGCCATCACATTTGGTAGACGGCAGTCCTTTGTATGTCCCCTGGGATACCCACCACATCAACGGGCCGCCACAAGGCCCCGTAAATGGGTCGTCATACCCGGCCCCGGCATTGATGCCAAAATGCAGGTGGGGTCCGGTGCTCGGTCCGGAGCTGCCGACGCCCCCCAACTGTTGACCACACGTGACTTTTTGTCCTACAGCAACGGCCACCGTGCCCTTTTTCATATGGGTATAAAGTGTTACTTTACCGTCGGCATGTTGTAATTTAACATAGTTGGCCGCGGCGCAAGTGCCGCTGGTACATTGATCAAATTCCCCGTCATGGGTTGCAGTAACGGTGCCCGCTGCTCCGGCAAAAATCGGTGCGCCCATTCCCGGCCAACTGCCCACGCCAAAGTCTGAGCCGGTATGCCCCGCGTAGGTTTCTTTTCCGCAGTTCCAATCGGTCGTTCCGCCCAAATCATAATACGCGGTGACATATTTGCCGGCGGGTTCCAACGGAAAACGATGATTTTGTGCAAACCCGTTTTGAGCCGTCATGACAACAAACCCAAACAAACCCCAAAAAACGTTACGAACCATCATGGAGCCCCCCCGTCACATGTCGATGCTCCAGTAGGAATCTCCACGGTGCAAAACGTTTCGCCGGTGAAAAATCGCAAACGATCCCCTGTCCACGACGCCGGCTCGGGTCCGATGGGCACAGGAAGAACATGTCGTAATGCCGGAGCGGCTTCCGGCGAAGGCGGGTGCCAGTCAAACTGAGACGGAAACAACGGTTGTGGAGCCCCTCCAGGTAAGGTGAACACAAACCATGTGGGTCGATTGGATACGCTGGCCACCCAAGCCAAACGAGACCCGTCGGGAGAAAATACCGGACGCGTATCCGGCCCGGGCCAGGTAATGACCGAGCGGACGGAACGGTTGGCGATATCGGCTAGGTATAAATCGACGTCTGGCGGATCGTCCCCGCCGCTAAACGCCAGCAGATGTCCCGAAGGAACAAATGCCATAGCCGGTGCCGCCTGCTGGGCCACTTCCCAATCGTGCCCGTCGGTGGTCCAAATCCGAAGGGTACGCTCAGCGGTAAGATAAGCCAGGTCACCACGCGCGGATTGTAACGCGGTAACGACCAGTCCAATGGGGTAAGGAACGCCGGACGATGACAAAACCTGGTATAGCGGCGCGTCGCAGGATTCCGAGAGCGCATCGGTTGCCTGTTGAAACACCAACGGGGATACCCGAACGGCAGTCGAAAGGGTTGCACCGAGCTGGTTTGTGGTCGAAGGCACCTCGACATTGTGGGCGAAGTCCTGACCACATCCCCATATCAGCAACATGGACACGGCAAGTTTTGGATTACGTTGCATATTTCCTCCAGTACGGTTCATCCACGACTGAAGCGATGCTGCCAACAGGACGTCTCGGCGTAAAGGTGTTTATGAACTGGGGGGTGCCGGCAATGGCAAGGGTTGGTCAACGTTGTCAACAGACCCACGCTGGCTTTCGGAAGGGCGAAGGCGGCTTGCGAGATACACGTTGCCGCCCTGCAGAGCCAAGGCGGAAATCACGCTGGTACCTTGCACAAACGCGGCGATGTGTTCTTCAGACTTTTCCCACTTGGCGACCTGTGTTTGTTCCGCTTTACGGATTTCGAGGGTGACGTCGGTTTGTTCTTTTTCGAGGGTGTCTGCGAGCGACAGCAAGTTTTTGCCTAATTGTAACCGGTCAATTGCGACGCCTTCTTTCGTAGCAACCGTAATCGTTTCATCGCACAATGCCGTTCCCACGTTACGTGCATAAGTCAACAAATCGAAAGTGGCCTGCGGTGTGATGCCGGTTGCCTGCAATTGAGCCGCAGCACCTGGCTCGAGGTTTGCGTCTATGATTTTTCGTACCGATACCACCTTGTCATACAACGTTTCCCGTGCTCCTCGGGCTTCTTCACGTTCTTTTGGGTCGTTTGCGAGTTCTTTTTCGTGTTCTGAAGACGCCTCAATCGACTTGGAAAGCGTATACTCCATACGATTCCGAATCGCTTTAACCAGCGGCTTCACGGTCAATTTTTCGCCGGGTTCCGCAAACGGTCCCAACACAGCCAAAATCCCCTGTTCCAGGATTTCTCCGTGTGTATCGATGGCGCTGAGGACGAACTTCGTCGACTTTTCAGCGTCCGTGGTCTGTTTCATGCTCATGTGGCCTCCTTCATTTAGAAATGAGTTCTGCAAAACAGTATGTCACATTTCAAAGTCGATGAAATCATCCGATGTGGGGTCCCCTTGTTTTTTTGTCATTTGTAACCAAACCCCAAATTTTCCCCCAAAATAGCGATAGTTCTGGTAACGTTGCGACGTCCCCCCCCGTTGTATCGGTCATGGACCCGTCTGGGCCGCCGGAATCGGCTCCATATCGGTCATGGACCCGCCTGGAAAAAAAGAGGCGGCATCAATACGGTCAAACCTGGTTACATTGACCGGCACCCCCCCTCCACAACGCCAAAATAGTGTTTTTTGGATGGGATTCACCTTCAGGCAATGCCGAAGAAGTACCGGGGAATTTATTTTTCTGCCCCCCTATCTTATGCGCGGCAGGTGATTATCATCGCATGCCTCCTAACGGGCTCCGTGGTTTGCCCGTTTTTGCTGCGTTTCTCCTCGTTGTCATCCTCATGAGGTCACTTCTATGCTCGATTGGTTGTTGATTGTGCTTGGGCTGGTGCTGCTGGTAGGCGGCGGCGAAGCCCTGGTATGGGGTGCGAGCGGAATCGCCCGACTGGCACGGATTACACCCGCGGTAATCGGATTAACCATTGTTGCGGCGGGTACGTCGATGCCCGAATTGGTGGTATCGGTGCAGGCAGCTTTGGCAGGCAGTCCCGGGTTGGCGATTGGAAACGTCGTCGGATCCAACCTTTTTAATATTGCGGCCATTTTGGGCCTGACTGCGCTGATTCGTCCGCTCAGAATCCTTGGCAACACGGTTCGTTTGGAATGGCCGGTGATGATTTTGGCTGCGTTTCAATTACACCTGTTGGCTCGGGACGGCTCGATCGATCGATTGGAAGGGGCGTTTTTTGCCGTCGCGATGGTGATCTTTACGGCCTATTCGGTGTGGTTGGGTCGCCGAGAAATGACCGAGATCGAAACCCAAGAGTTTGAAGCCAATCCGAATCCTTCTTTACCCCAGTCGGGTCCCAAAGCGCTCCTGTTTTTTCTTTTGTTGGTGGCCGTGGGGATTGGTTTGTTGGTGGGCGGCTCCACTGCTTTGGTGACCGGTTCCGTGGGAGTGGCTGCTTCGCTGGGTGTCAGCGAAACCATCATCGGCCTTACGATCGTGGCCGCCGGCACGAGCACACCGGAGCTGGTCACTTCGCTTGTTGCTGCCCGCCGTGGCAAAGATGACATCGCGGTCGGCAACATCGTTGGCTCCAACATTTTTAACGTGTTGGCTATCTTAGGAGTTACCGCGCTTATTTTACCCGTTCCGGTGCCGAACGAAATCATCGTACGCGACAACTGGTGGATGTTGGGGGTTTCGTTGCTGTTGTTTCCTTTGATGAAAACCGGATTGCGGATCAATCGGGCGGAAGGGGCGCTGCTCTTGGGAGTGTACGCGGTTTATCTCGGAATCCTCATCTCGGCGGCTGGTGTTTCTTGATGAAATTTTTGTCCTGGCCGCATTTTGCCGCCTCGTCCGCAAACATCCCTGCGCCACTACCCGGATATGACTCAGTTTTTTTCCGGGCATCGTGGCCAAAATCCTCGCGTCCAAGTCCGTCCCCATATTTTTTCACAAACTCTCAGGATTTTTTCGGACGATTCAGCTTAAATCCGGTTGGCCGAAAATTCCCCTAAAGAAACACCAGCCACCTAAGCTGCATGATAACAAGAGTTTACCTACAAGGAACAGCGAGTGATACGCCATGCCCCGTCGGTGTCTTTTTTGACCGTGCACGGGGTGGGTAAATCGCTTTGGGAGTTCTGAAGATAAAATTCGATATTGCCGTCGTCGAGTGTCCGTTCGTTGAGGACTTTGTAGCTGGCTTTGCCGGGATCGACCACAAATAACTGCACTTGCCGTCGCATACGGGGCCAACGCATCGTTCGCCATTCCCGTTCACCTTGTGGCGATTTGATTTCGTTGGAATGCAGCAATTGGCGGAATTGTCCCCAGGCAACTTCTTCGTCAAGTTGCATGGCTGCGGCCAATGCCGCCTGAATCGTTGCTTCCGGTGTCCCCGGTTCGGCTGCGTCCACGGTGGTGGCGATCCCCATTTTGTATTTCAGCGTCCGGCAACCGGCGCTTAGGGTCAAAACGAAAGCAATCAACAGGACGTAGGTTAGATAACGGGTCAGGACAGTCATAGGATTCGCTCCAACTGTAAGCTGCTTTCTATCTTGTGGGACGGCGGTTGTTTGCCCTACCGACGCAGGTGACCCTACCCCAATGATGTCGGCATGGTCAACGTGTAATGACACAACCTGCGTTTTGACCCGGAAGCAGCACGGTGGGAAACCCAAAATTGGATAGCGGAGAGGTGGGTCGGTTCATTTCGAGGTGTTCGCAAAACGGCACCACTGGGCCTTTCCAGCGGCTGACAAAATCGTCGATGGGAAGCAGGTCCAACTGGATCCGCGGATCCGCTGCGTGCATCGGAATCACCCAGCGTGGACGAAGTTGGTCAATGATGTCTATGGCCTGGCTTGGGCCGATGGTATAAGTACCGCCGGTGGGTACCATCAATATGTCCGGTTGACCCAACTTCGATAACGAAGCCTCCGATGGAACCACTCCGATATCGCCAAGGTGAACCAAGCGTATTCCACACCAGTCCAAACTCAACATGGACACGAGCCCCATCTTTCTGCCCCCCACATCGTCGTGAAACGCCGACACGGCGGTCAATGACAACCCCAACGGTGTCCCGGTTTGTTCGGCAATGAGTGCCCGATGCCATTGTGGCAAGATCCAGGCGTGATCTTCGTGGCGATGGGTCAGCAGGATCAAATCCGGGTCGGACTCAATGGGCGGTAGGTTAAACCGTCCGCCTAGTCCGTCGGGTTTGTAGGGATCAAACAACACTGTCGGAGCATTGTCGGCACGGAATTCGAAGCAGGCATGACCGTGGTAATATAACGAGAAGTGCACGATTATTTAACGACATAGCCGATGTACGGAAGATTCCGATATTTTTCGGCCAAATCGAGCCCGTATCCAATAACAAAATGGTCTTCGATGGTGAACCCGAGATAATGAATGTCGACGTGTACTTTACAATTCGAGGGTTTATAGAGAAGAGAGCAGACCTTCACACTTTTGGGCATCCGTGTTGCGAAGTTGTCCAAGAGATATTTCATGGTCAACCCGGTATCCACGATGTCTTCAACAAACAACACGTCTTTGTCGTTAACCGGTTGGGACAAATCTTGCGTAAACTTAACAACACCGGAGGTATGGGTTCGTTCACCGTACGACGAAACGCCCAGAAATTCGATTTCCATAGGAAGGTGAATGTGGCGGACCAGATCTGCCACAAACAGAAACGAACCTTTGAGTACCGCGACGATGGTGAGATCTTTTCCGGCGTAATCTTTGGTGATTTGGGCGCCCAGCTCACGAATTCTTTGCTGAATCTGCTCTTCGCTGAGCAGCACTTCCATTCGTCTGTCCAACACGGTCTTATCCTTATGTGCACAAGGCACGGCAAGAGTGATTTTTTGTCGCCTATTCCAACGCGTTGTTCAGAATTTCCCCGAATCCGCCGCCGCCGGGAACAATATAGTGATTGTCCGTCAATCCTCGTTCCTGATTCCAACAGGTTCCCGGAATGGATTGCAAAATATCCGGTGAACTCAAACCTCGGTCGACACGGTAGGCATAAACCAATACGTCGGGGTGGTCTGTGGTGATTCTTTTGAGATATTCGGGGGTTACGATGAGGTTGACCGCGATGATTTTTTTGGGTGTTCCGGGAAGATGTTCTTTGTAATAACGCATCGCGGTCGACAACGAACTTCCGGTGGCGCCCATCGGGTCGGGAAACAACAGAAACCGGCCGTCGATCGGTCCCGCCAGTTTGATGCCGCCGATTCCGGCGCCGGTGACATGGGCGTCGGTGTCCAGGATACGGCTCATCAGCAGATGATCTTGGCGTACTTTGGCCGGAGACAACAGTTCACTTAAAGTTTCAAAACAGATCTGGCTGGGCAGTGTACCGGCTCTCGCGATGTTGACGGTGGTGACCTCGGTGTCGGGATCAATAATGATCCCATCATAATAGCCGTGTTCGGTATAGGCGATCATCCGGCTGTCGATCCGCCGGGTTACTCGGGGAAACTCACTGTTGACAACGGTTTTGATCAAGTCGCGGTAAAGGGCCTGCACGAGCCGCGATACTTCCGGTACGTACACTCCAGGGGAACAAAGTCTTGCTAAGCGGGTCAAGGCGAAAGGATCACTGACGATATGTACGGTATCCCCGTATCGGTGATGTAATTCGTTTGCCCGGTATTGTACTTGATGGTAGGTGCTGTCACTCATAGGTGTCGCTCCGCCCACCGCTCCACATCATGCGGCGTGTTGAGGTTAAAGAGGATATCGGAAGTGTCGACGTTGACTCGTTCCAGGTGCCGTGCGCTGTCGACAATATTCCGAGCGGTATTACCCACAGGGTCCAATGCCACGAGACGCCCCAGTTCGTGTCGGTCAAACCACACCGGATGGCCACCTCGGGATTCGTAGGTTGGTATTGCTACGGAACATTGGGTCATCACCCACCTGTCGATCAATTTTTGGGGAACGGCCGAGTCGCAAAGAGGCACATCCACGGGCGCGATTAACGCCCCTTGTACGTCTGTGTCAAGTGCCGCTTTGGCGCCCGCCTGGATTGATGACAACATTCCAAGTGAAAACGACGGGTTGAATACCGCGGTTACGTTCAGTTTTTTGCATGCTGCAAAAACCGATTCGGCGTCGTGTCCGGTAACCACAAAAACAAACTTACAACACGGGGTTAGTGATCGGATGATCCAACTCAACAACGGTTGTCCGGCTAAGGGAACCAATGCTTTGGTTTGGCCCATTCGGGTGGAAAATCCGGCGGCAAGAACAATTGCGGCGATTTCGCCGGGCGGTGTGATGGATTCGGATGGCAACATGGCGTTGACTGCTTTCTCGCCCTTGTGGGCTTTTGATCAAATCGGTTAATTTCGGCACCCGCCGACAATGGCGGGATGAGCTTCATCATAGGTTGTGAATGTTTCGGAAGTCGCCGGAAAAATCATCGGACAATGTTGCTTATTGGACACTGATGTTTGCCGGTGGGCTTGTGGCTACCATTCCCCTTTGGGTGGTTGAGTTTGTGCCCTTACAAGACCTGCCCGGGCATTTGGCGACCGTCCGTGTGCTTTTGGATTTGGACCAATCCCCGTTTGCGGAAACCTATTTTAGGCCGGATTGGTTGCTTCCCAACGCTGTTTATTTTTACTTGGTCAAGTGGTTAAGTTACCTGCTTCCGATCGGGATCGCGTCCAAGCTGGTGCTGAGTGTGTATTGTCTCACGTTGGCTCCCAGTTTGGGAGCGCTGTTTCAGTCCTGCGGCCGGTCGCGATGGTTGGGACTCGTCGGGCTTTTGTACGTGTACAACGACCCGATGTCCTATGGGTTCGTGTCGTTTGCGACCGGAATTCCGCCAATGCTGTTCACAATCGCCATAGCCAACCGTCATGCGGCTCATCCGACCCCAAAACAAGGCTTTTTGTTGGCCGGACTGTTGGCGGTGTTGTTTTTGTTCCACGCGCAGATCTTTTTACAGGCGTGTTTGTTTGGGTTGGTGTTGGCATTTTTGAGTTTCGACGGCTGGAAAGTGGCCTGGCAACGTATTTGGCCGATAGCATTGGGATCATTACCGTTTCTTGCCTGGTTTTTGCGCTTTTTTGTGTTCCCACAGACGTCGGCTCGGGCGGATGTTACGTTCGGTGGTCTTGCGTCGGAAACGGGGTTCCGGTGGGCATCGCCTGCTAAGTTACTGGAAGAGATGCGCAACAACATTCTGATCAGCTTTAATGCTGAAACCGATGAATTGTTGATGCTCATCGTGTTGGCGGTCACGTTGGTATTGTTGGCGTCCCGGCGAAGGCGGCAGGTGGTTACGATCGGCAAAGAGGTTTTTTCTGCTCACAACCGGCGGACTTTTGTAATCGAGGCGTTGACCTTTGTTGCGTTGCTGGGATTTGTTGCGTTGCCGTTGCATATGAAAGGGCAGGCGCTCATCAGTTCTCGGCTGATTCCGTTTGCGGCGATGTTTTTGGCTGGGTGGGGCAGTTTGCCGAGGAATCGGGTGCTGCGGGTTTTGGTCGTAGCCACGATTTTGGTGACCAGCGTCTGGTTTCATTTGTCGGTGGCGCAGCATTTCCGTCGCTATGTGCGTTATGAAATGGGTGATTTTCAAACGCTGATGTCCAAACTCGATCAAAACGATCGGTTGGCATACCTGCGTCCGGAACGGTCTCATCGATGGGTCGATTCCGGGGCAAGTTGGTATCTCGACAGTTATCACATTGTTTTGAACGGGGGATTAAGCCGGATGCCGTTTCATGTCATTTATCCGCATCATACGGTGGTTTATCCGACCAAATCGCTGCCAAGGGTCAATGAAGTTCGGATTCAGCAGTTTCCCGCGTCTTTGGAATCCCGGGCCTACACCCATGTTTTGGTTTACAGCATCGAAAGGCCGGCGTTCGGTCCAAAAAACAAATGGGTGCAGATGGTGATGCACACCGGCAACCTGTGGCTTTATCGAATTGTTCATCCGGAAATTAAACCGAGGCGGTCCACCGACGAAGAGATGCCGCGAGTGGAAAGACGGGGTGAGGAATTGTCTCGGGGAGGGTTGCGCCCAGTGTTGCCGG
Organism: Myxococcales bacterium; assembly: GCA_013360285.1. Classification (GTDB taxonomy): domain Bacteria; phylum Myxococcota_A; class UBA9042; order JABWCM01; family JABWCM01; genus JABWCM01. The sequence goes on along the minus strand of JABWCM010000014.1, from coordinate 8,764 downwards.
TGTCTACGCCATGGCGGATGGTGCCGGAAGACTCGGGTTGGGAAGCCGACAACAATTTGGGTGTGCAAAAATATTCGCCGGGTTTGTTGGCACCTCAAGGTGTGTTTGATCTCGATGTTAATTTATCTCCGGCGTTGCCTTTGGGGCCGCCGGAACGGTCACGCGATACCGGCCGAGGGAATCCACCAGCAGTTGCACCGGAGCCTCCAGGACCTGCCAACTATGATTTCGAGGGTCCACCGTAGACAACACGACGCCCCGTTTGACGCGATGCCCCAGCGGAACACGGAGGCGTTCGTCCAATGCCGAATCGGGCGGATCCCCCACGGTGCGCATCCACAAAGCTCGGCCAAGGGAAAACACGGCAACCGCATGGGCATGGGCTGCGGCGGCGATGTAACTTAAGGGTTGTCCCGGTCGGGGGGAGTTGCGGATATGGAGGAGCGACAGGGCGTCACGTAAACAACGTTGCATGTCGGTGGCCGTCGTTCCGGCTGGTTCAATGATCCTTCGGTCGGCCACAAAGGCCAAGAATTGGAGAAACGCTTCCTCTGCGGGCAGGGAGGAGCGACGTTGGTTTAGCAGAAACTCAGGGATCGCCGGAGGCGGCGCTTCGGGGTCCGCTTTGGCGTCGAGGTCGTCGGCCATCGCCCATAACCACTTTTTGTGTTTAAGCGGCAAAGTTTCGTCGGGCGAATATGACCGGGTTGCAATGCTGCGAGCCTGAACCAACGCGATTCCTCCGGTTTTGCTTTGTTTGAGTTGCGCAAAGTCGGGGTGAATCGGGGGCTGTAGGATGGGCCTTCGGGCCAATACGGCTTGACCATCGGGGCCAAATTCGCCGATTCCGAAGCCCAATGGCAATTGTTCCGCGATATCGGCAAATAAGGGTCGCACGGAATCTATCAATGGCTCCACGATCTGTGGTTGGCTCGCAACCAATACTACAATTGCGTTCATACGTTTGTCGGATCTCCTGCCGGTATCTTCGCCATATTTCGTAGCGGATTATTCAGGATCAACGGCAAAGCAGCAACATGACTCCTTTGTCCGTTTCGCACATTCCAAAGGGTCGGTCGCGATGCGGCAAAAAGCAAGTGCTGGAGATAAATTGTATGTATGTGGTGGATGCCAATCATGGTTTGTGAGCGTGTTGTCGGAACGATTGGGGGTGTTGCCGTGCCATTTGACGGCACCTTGACAGTCCGATGAGGTTCGTCGCAATAGTTCCGGTTGGAGGTGATATGTCAAAACTGCTGATTTCTGAGTTGAGCTGGCGCGGGGTGGTTGAACAGGCAACCCCTGAGCTGTTGGAAGGGCGTGTGCAGGAAAGGTTGGTAGGGTATGCGGGCTTCGATCCCACGAGCAACAGCCTGCATTTGGGAAACCTGGTTCCATTGTTGGGGCTTATGCGCCTTCAGCGGGCAGGACATCGCCCTATTGTTGTGGTCGGAGGAGCCACAGGCCTGATTGGAGACCCAAGCGGCAAAGCAACAGAACGTACTCTGATGACACTTGAACAAGTGGAAGAGAACGTGACCAAAATTCGTGCTCAGTTTGACCGGTTTCTGGAATTTGATGGCCCGCAAGGGGCGATTTTGGTCAACAATTACGATTGGTTCGGCCACGTGGGGCTCGTGGAATATCTGCGGGATATCGGGAAACATTTTCGTATCAGTTACATGATGGCCAAAGAGTCGGTGCGGAGTCGTATTGAAGACCGGGACCAAGGAATGAGTTTTACGGAGTTCAGCTATATGCTGCTCCAGGCAACCGATTATCTGCATTTGTATGAACGGTTTGGCTGTAACCTTCAGATGGGCGGAAATGACCAATGGGGAAATATTACGGCGGGAATCGACCTGATTCGCCGGGTAAAAGGTGCACACGTTCATGGGCTGACTTTTCCGTTGTTGACCACCGCTTCGGGGGCGAAATTCGGTAAAAGCGAATCCGGTGCATTGTGGCTTGATAAAGACCGAACCTCGCCATACGAGTTGTATCAGTACCTGTTCCGCGCCGATGATCGAGATGTGATTGGGTTTTTGAAGTTGTTTACCTTTTTGGACCAAACGCAAATCGAGGAGCTGGCGGAGGAACAGAAACAAAATCCGGAAGGCCGTCCGGCGCAGCGAAGGTTGGCTTACGAAGTGACACAGCTTGTTCATGGCAAAGACGAAGCGGATTCGGCGGTTCGGGCGAGCCAGGTGTTGTTCGGCGGACCGGTAAGCGGGTTGGATGAGCGGCAAATTCGCAGTGTGTTTGCCGATGTTCCGTCGACGACAGTGGGTTTGTCCAGGCTTGATGGAAGTGGTTGGACACTCGTGGATGCGTTGGTGGAAACGTCGCTTGCGTCGTCAAAAGGGGATGGGCGACGTAAGATTGAGGCGGGTGGTGTGTATGTCAACAACGAACGTATTGCTGATACCAACTTCGTGTTGACCGAGGCAAATTTGGTAGCGGGAAGTACGGTGGTGTTGCGGACAGGCAAGAAGACCTATCATGTCATTCGTTTTACCCCCGATTGATGTCGTATACCCGTTGTTCGGTTACCACGTAGTCCATGAATTGGTCATGTGACTCGGTGGGAAGGTGGTCAACGATACAAACTTGGTACCCGATGCCGACACGTTTGGCGGTCACGGTTGGGTCGGCGAGAAAGTGGTCATAACAAGCCGCACCATAACCCAGCCGAGCACCCCTTAAGTCAAACCCAAGGCCAGGAATCACCATCAGGTCGATTTCCGCAGGCACAACGGCGTCGATTCCCGCCGGCTCACGTAATCCCCGGCGGGTCGGAATAAGCGCAGCCCAGGTCGTGGTCGGCGAAAAATAAAGACGACAGGTCCGATTCTCAAAACGGGTCTGCGGAAAGACAACGCGGGCGCCCACTTTCCAGCATATTTCTACAAATGGTGCGGGATCGAGTTCGGTCCCCATTGCCGCGTACACGGCGATCGTCATGTCTGCTTTGGGTGAGATGAGTTCGGAGAGGAACTGAGAACAGGTGCCGTGGGCGGCTTGGCGATGGGTTTTTTCCATACCGTCCCGCCGCTCGATAAGATAACGGCGCCAATTCTCTTTGGTTGCAGGCAAGTTCATGGCGGTACCGGCAAAATCGTTTCAAGGTATTGGCGGTTGTTTGGTGAAAAGAAACCGGGTCCTTGTCCGTCGATTTCGGCTCGTTCTTCAAATGGGCGAAAAATACCCGAATCCATGATCCATCCCGGATTGTCGCCGATATTGTGAAATTCTCCGGCAATATTGGCCAGCCCGAGCGTGTGGCCGACCTCATGGGTAATCGTGCTGCCGATGAGATTCCCAAGTACACGGATTGCTTCGGATATAGCTGCTGCTCGAGCGCCGGTAGGAATTTCTTCGGGAGATACCGGTTTGCCGGTGCCGCCCACAAAAAAAGGGGCGAAAATGTCGTCAAAACGGTGGGTTTGTATTGGCAGTGAACCCAAACCAAGGGTGGGGCTCAACGCAAGAAAACTTTCAACAAACACCCCGCCATAACCGTAATAACCTTCTTTTTCGGTCTCCGCGTTCAGTCCGCCGACTACGTCGTCAAATCGAACGTTTCCGGTATCTTTTCCCTGCGTGTTGTCGAGGCCGAACAAAAACGCCTCGTTGGGGTCGGGTCCACCGATTTCAACTATCGAATATTCTGCAAAATCATCGGGCTTTGTATCGACAAATTGAATGTTGATGTTGGCGTAATCACGTGCACACACGGCCAAGATACGTTTTCGGATGGATGGTTCAACCGACAACAAACCAAATTTTTCGAGCGCAGAATAATATCCGGGCAAAAACCGTAGCCAAACCATTTGCAACTGCGGCAACACGGTCAGTGTTTGAGCGGTGGGGATGCCGGCTTCGACGTGGGTGTCTAAAAAGAGGTACGGGGTTACGAAACCTTGGAATCGTCCGGCGGCGACTCCGAGGCCGGTGAGCCGACCATATTGATCCAGGTCAACACGAAGGGTCACTTCTGCCGATGTGCCGTTGGTTATGGCCGAGGGAAATAACACGAAGGCGTTTTCGGCGGTCCAGGATTCGGGGGTTCCGATGTCGGGGACAAACAAACCGTCGAGGACGAATACCGTGGCGGTCGCCGTGTCTGGGTTAGGCGGCAAAAAACCTTTCCCCACAAACTGCAATCGTTGGCCGCGGGATACCGGACCGGGGAGGAGTTCGTCGACCCGGGATGGCCGCAGATTCCAGTTTATGGGCCAGGCAGGGCTTGTGGTTGTGATGCCGTCAGCGTGGTGATTGTGCACAACGAGAGCGCCGACGATTTCTCTGGGCGAAATCCCAAACGGATTTGCGGCGATTTGAAATACGATCTGGTTACGGGTTTGGGCCGTCGTTGGGAGAGACAACGGTGAACTGTCGGGATCCTGGGTGTCCAAAAAGGTTACGGTGGTGTCTCCTTCTTCGGGCAACAAAAATCCGCCGCCATAGAGGGTGAGCAGGTCGCCTGCCCACACGTCAGACGGGTCTATGCCGGTCATGTCGAGGCCAGCAATGGTTCCGGTGAGGCTGTTTCGTAAAGTGAATTCAACCGGGATGACTTCCGAAGACTCGGGTGTGTTCGATGTGATGCGGCGAGTGATGGTGAGTTTGCCTGTTGCGACCCATTCTTCGGAATCGCCGGGCCAATCAAACAGGTTTTTGAGATCGACGGCTATCTCGTCGGGCGAAATCGAACTTGGGGTCGTGTTCCAGGTGGTTGGTTTCCCGTTTAAAACACCGGTAAATTGGATTGTCGGCGGTTCCGATGCGGATGGCATGAGTCCCGAACCAACTATTTTGAGAACGGAGTTGGGTAAGATAACGGACGGTGAATAAGCGGTTATTTTGAGTGGGGGCAACAGCCAGTCCGGTTTGAGTTCATCGTCGGTTTCGCATGCAAACACAGCGCAGACCACACCACAAATCAGGGTAAGTGAAGCGGCGGTCCCAGTCGTGCGCCGGCAGGATTGGTTGCGGGTGAATGGATTGAAGAATGGCGGCAACATACGTTTCCATGGATTGGCTGCGACCTGTCCGGGTTGTCAGTGTACCAGTTTGATAGCTGTTTCCAAGAAAGTCATTCGTTGTGAGCAAAATTCGGTTGGGCTTTGACCGCTTGACGGCTCCAGAATAGTATGTCGCAACGGATTTGTGCTACGCCGTACGGTTAGGCGGTATTGAGCGCAAGCGGGTAAACATAGACTCACGAGATTAAGATTTGTAACGCCGGGCGATCCGGGCGCCGGTCTCCCACGGCGCGATTTGGAGAGTGGTTGCCGTATGACTGAGGATGACGCGAAGCTTCGTATTCTTCTGTTGCGCAAAGCTGAAGACATGAAGCGTAAAGATTATTTCAGCGGTTTGGGGGTTACTCCGGCGTCACCCACTGAAACGATACAAGCGGCCTACTTTGGTTTGGCGAAGCAGCTTCATCCCGACCGGGTAAATGTGACTGGGCTGCCTGCTGACGACAAAGACAAGGCTAAGCAAGTATTCATGTTTTTGACCGAAGCATTCAACGTTTTGAGCGATCCCGCCAAACGGCAAGCCATTGCGCGCGCACAGGCCGTTGCGGATGCGGCCGGCGGGTCCCCGACACGGCGGGTTGAACGGAGCAAAGCCGACGAAGCGCGACTATTGGCCAACAAAGCTGCAAAGTTGATGCAGACCAAAGCGTATGACCGCGCCGAGGCCGAATATCGCCAGGCGCTCGCCGTGTTGCCAAAAGATGTGGGGATTCTGATGGGCCTGGGGTGGGCGATCTTTAACAACGAAACCCATTCGCTCGATCTGCGTCTTGAAGAAGCTTATAAATATTGGAAAGTTGCCTTGGAGGCGGGCGGTAACGATGCGCGCTTACATTACTACTTTTCGTTGTATTTTAAGCTCAAAGGCGACACGGGACGGCAACGAGCGCATTTGGAAAGCTCCTTGGTCGCCGATTCCAATTTTGTTGACGCGCAACGGGAATTACGCCTTCTGACCATGCGGGAAAAAAACTCCAAGAGTTCGCTTTTGGAACGTATCTTTCCGTCCCTCAGCAAAAAATCGAAATAACAAGTGGTTGGGGAAGCCCGCAAATCGATGAGAGGTGTGGGTTACGGTACCGATGTGTCTCGTAATACAACGCTGTCTTGGGCGACCAATACGAAGACCCCGTCGTCGAGTCCATCGGCGTCGAAGGGTTGGATCGAGATGCGGTTGACCTGCAGACGTTTTGTGGCAGAGCCCCACATTGGCAACGAAGAAAGGGTTTCTTCCGGAATAGTAAAGATGCCCGTATCCGGAACGAGGCACCGGATGGAGGCAACCTCGTCAAAGCTGTATTGATTGATTTCCACCAGAAACAGCGTTGCCGGTGATCCGGAGGGTTCCCAGGTAACGGACAAGTCTCTGCCCGGCTCGGTATCTACGGACCCACCTGCTGCAGAAAGACCGCCGACTTCGACCAAGGTCACGGTTTTGGGAATATCGATATCCAAATCCGCTCGAAACGCGGGAATGTCAAAACTGCCGGTTGCACGGATCCGGGTGTTCTTTTGTTGTTTGCGCAACGCAGCCGGCGGTCGACGTTGTGAATTCGCTACTTTGTAGGTGACGCCGGAAATATACGGAACGAGGTCGGGAAAGTAAGTGGACCGCAGTTTCACAACATTTTCAGGAGTTTCAATACTCACGTCCCCGGCTTCGAGCAATTCGACGTCTCGAGTACCGTCGTCCCGCAAGGGCACGTCGGCGAGTGGACGGATAACCAGGTTACACTGACCCGCCTCAAACTCGGAAAAATCCGAATAATCAGGTGTGCCGACCGCTTTTAGGACTTCTGCGCGATCCATGCCGCGTGAGCGTACAAAAACCGCGCCTCCATTGACCGCAACCGTGCCGTTACGCGCAGTTGTCTCTTGGGTGAGTTGCAAAGTGAGCAAGCCAAAACGTTTGTCGTCGTCGGCGGCAACAGAAGTTTGCCCGGGCGATGGGCGATGATCTGCGCATCCATGGGCGAGAAATACCATGAACAACATGCCGCCAATGCTGCCAAATACACGTTCCATTACGCTTTTTTGTTTTTTGTTCATGCTGATTGATTCCAGCGCGGCGGCGGTAGTTCCGCCAGGGCCGCATACGCCAACGGTCTCATTATCGACCAGCGGCCTTCCGTGTCAATGAAGTTTGAAGGTCTGACGGGTAACTCCGGAATGTGTAAGAGGGTGTTTAAATATTTAAACACGCTCGTAGGCGTTGACTAAAAGAAAAGTCTCACGTACCGTGTCGCGTCACGCCAACCGGAGGTGTTTGATGGCGCGCGTCACAACTGAAGATTGTCTGAAACGTATTGAAAATCGGTTTCTTCTCGTTCAACTGGCGGCCACAAGGGCCAAACAATTAGCGCAAGGGGCCGATCCAACGGTTCATTCCACGAACAAGGTTCTCGTGACAGCGTTACGAGAGATCGCCCTGGGAAATGTGCGTTTTGAGCAAGACGTCAAAGAACTAGCCCGAATCGGCATTGGATCGAAAGGGGAAGTCGTACGTCCCGGCAAAAACAAACGTTGATCCGTTAACCCGGATTTCTCATCATGCCCGGTTCCGACCGCCAAACCGCGCGTGGCCATGCCCTCATTTCTCACCAGGCTCCGCGTCAGGACAGAATGCGGGCTAATCCCAATGCCGGCGACTCAAACACAAACAATTGTTTTACGATGTCTTTCGGCGTCATGACCGAAGACACCGAGTTTTGTCCTCAACATGGCGCTGCCATGCTTCCGGGCCAAAAAGGTCCACCATGCCCGAATCTGCCGGCGTTTCGGCGTTCTCGCGTGCAAGCTCGTGCGCAATTCGGGCTAATTGTGTTATGCCTGGTGGGTGTTTCGTTGCTGGAGTTTGGGTGTACAACATATATTCGCCCAGATCACCTGTCCGATGATCCGTTATCTTACCTTGCCCGCATTGCGTCGCGCCGTGAATTGGTGGACCATCTGGCTCTGGACGTTCGGGCGACCATCGCCTCGTCGGTTTTCGGCGTGGATGCGCGGGCGATTTTGGTGGCACAGCGCCCTCGTGACCTACGGGTAGAGGTATTGACGCCAACCGACGACCTCGTGGCGATTATGACCGCAAATGAAAACACGTTTGTGCATTACGAACGGGGTGCATCGGTGTGTTACACCGGACCACCATGTCTCGAAAACACTGCCCGCCTGTTGCCGATACCGATGGAGGTGGCGAATCTTGTCGAATTCCTGATGGGAGGCTCTCCGCTGCTTGTGCGCGGCACTCCCACGCTGGAATGGGACGCCTACGAAGGATTGCAGGTGTTGCGAATCCACCAAACCAACGGAAACGTTCAGAGAGTCTCATTTGAGCCCTGTGCCGGTCATGTCCGTAAAGTGGAACTGTTTTTTGGCGGCGTTTTGCAGATGCGTGTTGAAAACGATGGTTGGACATGGAGTAGGGGAGTGTGGTTGCCGGGTTTGGTCCGGCTCGAATTTCCGGAGCAAAATCTTGTGGCGGAGCTTGTTGTTTTGGCGGCGGATCCATGGATGCCGATAGACCACAGCGCTACTGTTTTTGAGTGTCCCGTGGGTGTCGAGATGGTCTATCTTCCTTGTCCACGGTGACATGTAGTGTTTTTACCCAAACACCCTCTAAGAGGGTGTTTGTGAAAAAAATAACGGCGAGCGAGACAGTGGCCGTAGCGAGGCGGGCCTGCCGACTGAGGCCCACCGGAGGCGTACCCGAAGGT
>JABWCM010000427.1 GCA_013360285.1 Myxococcales bacterium | reverse complement strand
CTTACCACCGCCTTGATGATTCGTTTTCATACCTGCGACTCCTTACGCGACCGGACAGAATTTCCGGAACGGACTCGGACAGAATTTCCGGAACTGGCAGTTTCGATATCCTTCGCATCACATGGATCAGGCGGTAACTGGTTTTCCGATACGTCAACCATCTCCGGCGGAGCCCCCGGAGGTAGTTCGTCCGCCGGCCCTGGTCCCTCCTGAGCCCATCCGAACCGATTCCCCCACACCGTCACCAGAGTCATCGCCAACAGGGCATACCGTATCCAAACCCGAACTTTCACACCTATAAACCTCTCAAACACAGGGATCTGTCCTTGGCCGCGGTGCCGTGACCCGACTGTTCCAAGCTGCGAAACCGCGCAAAATCAGCCATCCAGGGGCCTGGGTACACGTCAAAAAAGTTCGCGACGGGCACACAGGCATCTCGGTACACGTTCGCGGAGAAAAAAACGGGCACATGGGCGTCTCGGTACACGATCACGGAGAAAAAAACGGGCACATGGGCGTCTCGGTACACCATGGGCGTCTCGGTACACGTTCGCGGAGAAAAAAACGGGCACATGGGCGTCTCGGTACACGTTCGCGGAGAAAAAAACGGGCACATGGGCGTCTCGGTTCCCGTCATGATTGGGTTTTAGAGGGTGTTTGGGTAAAAATTGCCGGCGAGCGAGGCCGGGCCGACGTAGTAGGCCAATGGCTCGCGTAGCTTATTTTTTTCCCAAACACCCTATTCGCCGCTGGTCGTAACGATAGGCACAGCAAGGGAGGAATCCGCTTCTTCGGCAAGGGCCTGTTGTATTTCGGCGGCTTTTTCCGGTTCCTTCTTTTTGATTTCGGTCAATACAAAATCGTCCACCGAATGAAGGCTGCCGGAAAGGCCCAGCGCCCCTTGGAGGAGCTGTCGAAACGCCCGATACACGCCGGTGGTTTCTATCCGCGCCTCTACCAGAGCCGCAAACAACCCGGCATCATCGAGTTCTTCATCCTTGAGATGGGACAGTGCTTTTTCGAGTTTGTCCACCGCGTTTCCAAAGTTGGTCAATATGGATTTGTCCGCGACATGGTCACTTTTGGTCAGTGCGGTATGAATCGGCCTCATTCGAGCCGCGATCTGAGTCCGCCCCAAATTAAAAAAAGCCGACGAAGGATCGGAAAACTGTTCTTTCAAAAATTGTAGTCGACTCGCCAATACCTCTGGCGGCAGCGCGTCTTGGTCCTTTTTGCGCGTCGGAATCAAAAGATGACGGAGATCCTGGGCCAATGCACTATATTCGTCGATACATTCGATAACGGTTTCGGTTGCATCATCAATGGCCTGTTTGTTTTCCACCTTGTCGAGTAATACCGCTTTGGCCGCAGACGCGTGTTTCTCGCTGGTCGCAATCATCCGTTTTTGACCAAATACCACTGCCGCCTGAAGCTCCGGTTCTTTGGTAACCCGACCCACGTCCTCCGTAGCCTTCGTCACAGCATAAGCGCGAACCTGAATCGACTGGTCCTGCATACCAAACATCGTTAAACCTCCCATTTTCTTGGTATTTTGTTGGGCAAACCCTCTTTGGATCCACCATGGAAACCATCTAAACACCGGTCCAATGAAGAGCGCAAGACCCCGAGTGACAAAATCACACATTTTTTGGGTTACAAACCAAATAAGAAATCCGGGTTAGATCCCGCAGCACCATGATGCGTATTAGGCATGTTCTTTTGGTACATGGAGGTTTCGATAATGAACCAGCTCCCGTTGTCCCCATCCACTGCTGTCTCGACTTGGCGTCGCTACGGCGGGAGACCGCCCATCTTGGTCGTCATCGTATGGGTCGTTGCCTTTTGTTTACCCATCGATGCCATCGCAAAACCTACAGACACTTATTCGCTTGATGGTGTGGAACGAATTATTCCGGCGAAGGGCAAAACAAAATGCCCGGCGGTCGAGCTGATTACCTATAAAGGCAACACAGTTAAATTAGCGCCATCCGGTCGAGTAAACGAAGAATTTGCCAAAAGACTGGACCGATTTGAATCCGTTCTCATTGATGTCGCCACAGAGATTTATGGCCGACCTCCCAAACGAATTCGATCATTGGGTACTTACAACTGCCGAAGGATTGCGGCTTATCCCACTTATTTAAGTGAGCATGGGTTGGGAAACGCCATCGACATCTCCGCATTCGATTTTGGTCCCGCCAAAAAAGATCAAAAACTGCCTGCAGATCTTCCCAAAACGCTGCGGCGATCCTTTTCGGTCAACATCCTGAAACATTGGGATTCAGACCGGGGGGTCGGCAAAATCCACCAGGAGTTTCTACACACCCTGGCTACACGACTTATCGAACGGGATGATATTTTTCGGGTGTTGCTGGGACCTGGTTTTCCGGGGCACAAAAACCACTTCCACTTTGATTGTTCACCCTGGAGAATTGTGAACGTGTTTTAGAGGGTCAGCGGAAATAGATAAGTGAACCCTGTTCGGCTAATTTAGGCTGCCTTGGCCAGTCCCGTCCTTGCGGAATATTCCCGATATTCCTCAGTCC
>JABWCM010000226.1 GCA_013360285.1 Myxococcales bacterium | reverse complement strand
GAGGAATATCGGGAATATTCCGCAAGGACGGGACTGGACAAGGCAGCCTAAATTAGCCGAACAGGATTCACTCATCTATTTCCGCTGACCCTCTCTGTCTAGGAATGGGGTAACTTAGCGTCAAATCTCGATTTCTAGATTAGATGTAGTATCTTCAGGATCGGTTTAATGACACCGCCAAGACCTTCGGCGACGATGCACCCAACCGCCACGGTGGTCAACGTCATGTCGCTGACCCTGAATCCGCGACGACAAACCAACCACAGAATGACCCCTCCAAGAAAAAATGCGAAGTCGTAACCGATGGGCAACACCAATCCAAGTCCCAGACCTACGGATGATGGAATGTAAGGCTCGATCTTTTTATTCGCCTCCAATAGAACCCAAACAACACCGGCGATCGCGCCAACAATCATCGCGGTTGTGGCGCCCGCGGGCATTGGCACCTTTCCTTCGAAGATCAACGCCGACGTTGCCCAAATTTTTGCAACCGGAGCGGCCAAAGATTCACTATCGATAGCCAAGACGTGTGTTTCTCTAATAAGCTTAAACACATAGGCGGAAACAAGGGCACACGGAATCAAAGTGGTAAATTGCGTCCAAAATTGCCACCGCGAAGGAACTTTATACCATCTTCCATATGCAAGGTCTCCTGTGAGATTTCCAGCCTGCGCGCCGCTGCCAGCGACGAAACCCGCTCCGGTCAGATTGGCCGACGCGCTTGCACCACCCATCAACGCCGACAAACCCTGCAATAGCACACCCATCACGCGGGCCGGATTAAACGCCGTTTGCGCAGCGGCACGGGTCGCAATGACGTTCTGCACAAAACCGCCCACTACGACCAGCATCAAGATCAAACCGACACCAAGTCCTTGATTCATTGTTAGAAAAGCGATCGTGAGCAGCAATGATGAGCCTGCCAATACCATCAAAGCGGCGGGACTTATGATGCGATCGGTGTCGACTACGCCGACAGCGCGACGTGAAAACAGCGACAACATTGATCCACTGATGACTCGCCAATTAACGATCATGACCGTAATGCCCGACGCAACAAGAAACGCAATACCCGGCCAAACATAACGATTGGGGGCCGCAACATAGTCTTCCGGAAGATACGGTGCCATCACCAATAAAGTTAATCCTCCGACAAGAAACCCAACACAGGTGCGAAACCCCATCAAATACGCGCCACCGATCGCGAATGGCGACCAATAAATCGCCGCACCGTAAGCAGATAGGCCAAATAGGCCAATTTCCGTGCCATCCGGCAAAATCCCAAATCCGCCATCTGTGTTCAGAAGTACATATGTACCGGCCACAAATATCGAAAACAACAGATATAAAGGTTGTTTCTTATCACTCTCGTGGACCAACGCCGAAATTACGCTTGCGGTGGCCTTTGACCCAGGCCAGGGCAATTTGTCGCGAACAACGAGCAGTTCGCGAAGCGGGATCACAAAGACTAACCCAATGAGGCTGGTTACGATTGCAAAGGCCGTCATTTCCCAAAATGTGTATGCAGTCCCAGTCATCGCTTTTGCTGCATAGAAGTTGGTGATGAAGCCGAGGCTACCACCTGCACTCCCCATGGTGGCGACAACCACGAGCTCGGTAGTCGTGATTGCGTTTTGTGACCAAAAGAAAAAGGCGAAGAAAAACAACGCTGCTATTGTCGGTCCTTCCTCGATCACCCCGAACGACAATGTAAGATAAGAATTCATCGCGCAAAGAAAAACCGCCAATAACGAACCCATGATAAAACTTCTTCTCGTTAATTTAATAGGTCCTGCTGGCTTATATAATGTTTCTTCCGTAACCTCGTTGTCCGCCATACGTTGCCTCGTCGTGGAGTCAAAAAACTCCGCATATATAACGATCTGTTTCGTAAATGTCCAAGTCGTGACTCAGGAGCAACACCGAACCACATTTTCCGATCATTTAAGACTGGAGGCTCCACAAATGGCGATTCATCCCCAAAACGGCGATTTTTGGCTGCATTGGCGGCGGCACGACTGAGGGATATCGGGAATATTCTGCAAGAAGGGCCTTCACCAAGGCGGAAAAAACCGTCCTTTTATGGAACACCATCCGAAACACCAGCAAGTTGATGGCATGCGGAACACCAGCGCGCGTCTGCAGGCTGTTTGCCAGTTGAATACGCCAAAGGGACCATGACCACGAAGCGTCGGTGGGTTGGCGGTTGTAACCGACGGCGCGTAACAAATACGAGATAGTTCGAACGCCTCTCACTTAAGCGCCAAGTCATTGTTTCGTACATTTGAGCGACAGTTTCCGCCAAAGCCTGGGTACTTTTTCGACTAAATCAGCATATTTTTCTTATAGGTGGGGTTGGATAGCGTCAATTCTGAAGGGTTACGGTCAGATCTCGCAGCTTGTCAGTTCGCACCTCTCTAGGCTAAACATATGTAGCGCCACACGCAAATGTTCCGAAACACACATCGACCTTTTGAGTGACCAGCATTGGGATTAGAGTGAACCAAGTTGCAATGTTGCACACGACAAAATTTAAGCACGGACAACATGATTTGTTATTCCATCGCCGAATCGACGAGACACACACACAAGTCCCTGTAATTACTTAATTATGTAGAAAGAAACAGCCTGCGCATTTAGATTTCGGTTACAAACCAAACCACAAAAAACGTCAGCGTGGTTGTACGAAAAAAATGATTGTGTACTGTCGAAACTGCGTGATGGTTGTCCGCCACGCGTCGAGTTGAGGCAAATAGTGCTTTTGCGTGCGTCGAAAAATCGGCAATTCGACCAGAACCGGTATGGGGGTAGCGAACAAACCATTGATTCATCAGGTCTTGACTCGGCAACCCGGTTATCAAAATTAAAACGGCGGCCACAACCAGCAACCAAAAACTAGGTCTTGTAGAACCACCCCGCCAGCGTTTCATTCACAGGAGGCAAGATGTCTTATTCCGCTCACAACAGTCGACAGGAAATCGTGATGACACCTACAGTGCACCAACGGAATCAGACGCAGGAAACACGACGATATCAAGACGTGAGTTCCCGAGTCGATTACGAGCGAAATGACAACGAATCTAGCGGAATTCTGTTTCTGACTCTTGAAATCATTGCGGGAATTACATGCTACGTAGCTGCCAACGTGTTTGAACCAGGTCTTTTTTCCACGGGTTTAGTCGCTGTCTGTGCGATTTCAATGATTGTAATGGCCGTCGCCGGCCTCTACAGTTTCTGGAGCACACGATTTACTTCGTTCTAAAGCTGCTGAAATACTGCACTCGTCGGATCCCAACGCACTGGTCACCGTCGGAGTTACACGACCGCCCCCTTACAAACTTGCGAACCAAAGACACGGGACAAACCAAGATAACAGCAACATATACTAACTTTGTTGCAGTCTACGTTCTACAAACCGAAGTATTTTTTCCGCCCGAGAAGTCCACGTCGCCGAAATACTGTCCATCTTGGCATTTCTACCAATCTCTTGAGCAAACTGTGGGTCCCTCTGAAGTCGTAACAGAGCCGACTGAGCAACGTCCAGACGGTCCGGCTCGACCAGCAGTGCATTTTTTTCGTGGACCAGAACTTCTCTCACATCTGGCAAATCGGGCGCAATTATTGCTCGGCCAGCCGCCATATAAGTAAACGTTTTCATGGGCAGCACCGTACTACCGTGATGGGTCAACGGTTTTGCGGTTGGAGGGATCAGCAATGCGTCCGACGCGTACAAGTACGGAGGAAGTTCAGCCGGAGGAACCCATCCCACTAATTCGACGTTCGCCGCCCCGGCCCGGTCCTTCTCGTGGGCGGCGTAGTCCGTGTTTCCATTGTTTCCACCACCCACCCAGACATGATGAATTGATGGTGTTGAGGCTGCCCACTGAGCCAACACGTCCACACCTTTGTTCGGATTCAAATGCCCCGTGTACGTTGCCGTAAATCTTGTTTCGTCCCAATTGAGTAGTTTTCGGGCGTCTTTTTGGCTGATTTCGGGCTTCATTGACCCGATGTCGAATCCGTTATGAATAACCTGCACCTTGAAATCGGGTACTCCAACACGAACAAACGACTCGCCACTCATTCTTGAGTGGCATATGACACCTAAAAAGTTGCGTCTACTAACCACGGAGCGCCAGAATCGACTAAAAGCATGGTAATTCACATCAATGACACGATAACTCTCCAAAATAACCGGAAATCCTCTTATAGTCGCAACTGCGGCTGTTCCAATATTTCGTGTATAAACAACGTCCGGACGAAGTCCACGCAATTTGGATTGTGACAACAAGGAATGAAGCGTTTTTGTAAGAATCCTCCATTCAGGATTTACAGAATACAATGGAATCAACCTAAAGTCCGATGAAACACCGTAGTAACTCCGAATTGCATCTGATTGACTAGTCCAATCCAGACGTCTTTTATCATCAGATCCGGGTCGCACACCGGGAGACCGACGCATGGCCGGAACCATCAAACTTACATTGGCGCCCACCTTCGTCAGAGCATCAACGGTCATCGCAACCTGTTGAGTATCCGTATGTGTCGATGGGTATCGTTCGTCCGATACATATACGATACGCATTAGTGCTCCTTGAGCCTCCTATATTGCGAACACAGGGCGACTACTGCCGCGCAGAACCTTGATGCAACCTCGCCGTAAAGGCGTAACCCGACAAAGGGGACTTGAAACTGCGGCAACAGCGAGCGTCCACATAACTCCACCACTCGACATCAACCTGTTGACCCGGGAGAGGTTTCGTCCAACCCCCTGTTTTCATAGCATGGACATGCCGGAACGCGTGTCCGCAGTCTGTCGCCCGGTGCTGCGGCACGTAATGGATCCCTATCGTCGGGCCTGGCATACTGTTTGCCAACGAACGCTCCGGAGTAAATCGTCGTAATATCAATCATTTAAAACGAGCTTCTCAAAAATGACAATCATCGATGTAAAAAAAACCGTAAATAATTCCAAAACAAGTGGGTTTCTCAAAAAATTCGCGTATACGACAATTTTTGCGTTTTGTGCAATTTGCGTTACTTGCGACGACGGCAGTTCCACGTCGATCCCGAACGGCGACACATTTTCGGCACATTTAGAGTGCCCGGCGCCAACAGGGGGAGGTCAATCAAAAATAGAAGCCGGCCTAGATGCGGCGTGGGCGGCCGCGGATCCTCAATATACGGTACGTTTGCTGATCGAGTTAATCTACAAAGCCGACGTCGGAACAGAGGTCACAAACCCCAACGATCCCATTGAACTCGCTGCATTCAAGGAGTTGGTGGCGGCCAAACAAGCATGCACGGCATCGTTTCTCGAATCGATCGGGGCGGAAATCGTCGTGCAGTCCACACTCAATACTACCATTATTGCCAAATGTAATCGTTTTCAAGGGTTGCAGGTTGCAGGATACCCCGATGTAGAAAAAATAAGCGCGGCGGACGTTTATCCTCCACCCGCCGGATCTGCGCCCTGTGGCGAACTTGGGCAGAGTGAGTGCCTTGAACGTTCTGATTGTAGCGTAATCCTGGGGCAGGTCGTGAATGAAGAAGAAAAGTGCATCAATGAACCGGTACCACTGGGGTGCGCAACAAAGATTCTTTCCGGCGGAGGAACAACAACGTGGGCTCTCGCACCAAATGGTCAATGTGCAAAATTTCCCAACAATCTCGTGCCTTCGGGGTGGAGCACAGGACCGGGCGAATGCACAACGGTTAGAAAGTTCAAGGACTGCGGCAATGTAAAATGAATCTTAGAGGGTGTTTTGGTAAAAAATTACGTCACGCGAGCCACTGTTCACTACGTCGGTCCTGTCTCGGTCTGCCCATCCTCGACGTGCCCCTCGGCACACCTCCGGTGGGTCTCGGTCGTCAAAACCGACTCGTTACTGCCATTGTCTCGCTCACCGGCAATTTTTACCAAGACACCCTCAAAGAGGGCCAGAGGAAGTAGATAAGTGGACCCTGATTGGCTAATTAGGCTGCCTTGGCCACGCCCGTCGGTGCAGCAAATACTCGATATGGCCTCAGTCGGGTCCCGGGCAATTCAGCGCTAAATGAGCTTTCTCAGGGTCATTTCCGGCTCGAAGCTGACCGTGCAAGTGACACATTTGCCCGATGAAATTAATGATGGGCGCCTCCCGCACCGTGAACATGTCCATGAGCCAACTCTTCTCGCGTAGCATCACGGACTGTTAAAATAGATACGTCGAATTGTAATGTAACACCGGCAAGTGGGTGGTCAGTATCAACATAGACAACATCATCATCTACATCGACAATCCAAATCGCCATCTCAGTACCATCGTCGTCTTCACTGTCGAGTTGCATTCCCGGAATAACTTCGAATCCCTCGGGAAACGCTGACCGCGGCACAGGTTTTGGGCCGTCAGTAGTACGCACACCGTATCCACGCTCTGGAGGAATCACGACTTTAAATTGCTCGCCGACAGAGCGTCCAACCAAGGCCTCCTCCATTCCCGGAATCAATGTTCCGGTACCGTGGATATACGCCAGCGGATCATCCGGTGTCGACTCATCAATAACGTCACCATCGGTGTCGGTCAGCACGTAGTGCAAAAAAACGACTTTGCCGTCGGCGATTGTTTCTTTAGGCGATGTCATGTAGCAACTCCAAAAAAAAAATTAAAAAAGGGAAGGTTCAGGGAGCATAGAGAAGATCGGCTTGTTACGCAATGCTTGTTCTCGAAATAGCCTGTGGTTTTCCGCTGTCGTTCGTGCGTAGTCGCCCTACGGGAGGGTCAGAAAGTCGGGATTGTAAGCACTTTGCTGCTGTTGCCGAGAGTCGTGCCAAAAGAGATTTCGTTTGAAACGCGTTAGCAGGTATGATTGGTTTGTTAACTTTGTATGGAGTCTACATGTCAAAACTGTTGTGCCGTCAAATCACCACATCTAAGGCTGCCGTTGGCATATTTAAATTGCTCTTTCAGTGGAACGTGAGTTCACAACACGATACGGGCCACAGACACACGGAGATCAAGTCCGGACTGTTTTCGATATATTTTTACTCGTGCTTACTCGTTATTGTGGCTTTCCATCAGGGGTGCAATGAAAATTCTACGGGAACCAGCAAGGGGTCACAGGATCAGCCTGGTGAAGACAGCGTCAGTGATGCAACGTTTACAGACGATACGGCTGGATTTGAGGACGCTCAAACTCGTATCCCCGAAGATTCAAATGAAGACAATACATTATATCCGGATACCGTAACTCCAGACGACATAGATTCACCAAGCGATATACAGCACGATGACACGATGTCGATGGATACCACGGAAATGCCGGCCGGAGGACCTGCATATTATCTTAGTGGAGACTGTGACCCAATCGTACCAAGTCACTGCGGACTTCCGTTTCCGTCAAATGTGTACACCGTTCCCGATCCAACATCTAACACCGGAATACGGGTGCAGTTCGGCGCAACCACCTTGGTAAAGACCAAAACCGGCGTTCAGTCCAGCCCCGGGGCATTTGGCAGTAGCGATGGTTTTTCTCCATCTCCAATGATTCTAGCTCATTTCCCCGATCATAACGGACAAGATCTAAACGGACCAAACAATATCGAACATTCACTACTCGATTTGTCAACTACCACGATACTTGATGCTGAGACAGGCGAACGCATTCCACACTTCGCTGAACTCGATGCATGGGCAAAAGACGATACGCGTCGCGCCCTAATTATATACCCAGCAGTACGTCTGAAAGACGCCACACGCTACATTGTGGCAATACGAGGGTTGAAAGACCACGAAGGTGCGCTTCTTGAACCAACCGAAGTCTTTTTGGCGCTCCGAGACAAACTCCCACACGATCATCCAACAGTCGAACGACGTCGAGATTGGTATGAGGACATCTTCGAGCGCCTCGCCGCCGCCGGCATCCAACGCGACACACTGCAATTGGCATGGGATTTCACCACCGCCAGTCAAGCCAACAACACAAACCGTATGCTGCATATGCGAAATGTCGCGTTTTCCCAGTATGGCAAAGGTAACGCACCTTATGTGTTTGACAAAGTGGACGACGACTTAGACCGGCACATCGCAAGGCGCATTGAAGGTCGAATCACTGTACCGCTGTTCCTGGACAAACCCGGCCCCGGCGGCGTTATGGTACTGGGACCCAACGGGCTTCCCGTTCAAAATGGTACGGCAGAATACCCGTTTCTGATTCTTATTCCCCATAGCGTTGTCGACCAACCTGGTCGTCTCGTCCAGTTTGGCCATGGGTTGTTTGGCAGTCGTTATGTTGCGGATTCCAACGATTATCGATTTCTAGCAAATCAGTACCAATCGGTCATCTTTGCGACGGACTTTATTGGCATGTCGGAGGCCGATCCGCCAGTCATCGCCAACGTCATCTTGTCCGGGGAAGCCGACGGATTTCGAACCGTTCCGGACAGAAGTCAACAGGGCTTCCTGACCATGTTGGTCCTGATGCGAAATATGCTCAACTCAATGGCGCAAGATCCAACTATTTCGCTGGGAGGATCGCCGCCTTATATGACTGATATGGGCTACTATCTTGGGGGAAGCCAGGGAGGGATCTATGGGGCTACATATTTGTCTTTGTCTGCGGACATTCTCAGGGGAGTGCTGGCGGTTCCGGGTCAATCCTATGCGCTGATGTTACCTAGAAGTATTCATTTTATACCATTTCAAGGGATCTTGTCGGACGTATACAGCGACCCAATTGACCATATGTTCGTTCTAAGCGTTGTGCAAATGCTGTGGGACCGAGCGGAGCCGACTGGCTACGCCTACACCCTAATCAATGATCCGCTTCCCGATACTCCGCCACACGAAGTGCTGATTCTTGAGGCTCTTGGGGACCACCAGGTTCCAAATCTATCAACGGAATTGCTTGCTCGGGCAATCGGCGCCGAGATTCTACAACCCAGCACGTCCAACCCATACGGCATCAAATCTTCCACCGGCGACAGAAAAGTAGCAATGATGGTAGATATTGACTACGGCTTACCTCCGGTACCGCCTCAAAACCAGCCAATGCAACAAGGCGATGATCCCCACGGAAAGGCCATCGATAATTTGCCGATCCTGGAAATGACAAATCTCTTTTACGAAACTGGAACAATCAAACAGATGTGTGACGGCGCGTGTGACCCGGAATAGTGCTATTACAGTGAAATTTGCTCCGGGAGGTGAACTTTGGGGCTATTTTCGTCTCTTGTAGGAAATTTCCATCATTTTTACCGACTCACCGACGGCGAGGTCGTACATTTCGAACACATAGTGGTTATCGTCGACAATCCTGTAAACAGCCCGCATATGCTTCGCAACATGACCGGTCATTGGGTCATCACTTTGGCCATACATCGTCAGCACCTTACCGCTCGAATCAAATGAACCGGACATTGTCATAATACCCGTGCTCATGCTGTCAAACCACACTGAGGTGTAATGCTTTCGGAAGTTATCGTAGGCGAACAGACTAGTTCCTTCGAACTTCTGTCCCATCATTTCGCTGCTAAACGTGTCCTTCACATAACGACCACCGTACATTGAGATCGAATCGGAAGTACCTTTTGACTCCACGGGAGGTTTGTCGGGTCCTTCCATCCATGACCGCACCGTTCCTTCCCATTTACCTACGAAAAACTCCAGTTTTTTGTGGTTTTCGTTGGGCGCCATCATTTGCTGCCACGCCTGCATCATGGCCTCCGGGCTAGCATTTTCGTGGGTTTCGTCGTGGGCAACCGCCAAATTCGTCGATGCAAAGGACACTGCACACGCTACAATAATCCAACTATACGTTCTCATGACATCTCCGATGAAGTTTGTGTTTATTTTCAAATCTCGTTCACGGCCAGGGCCAACAAATACGCCTCGCGTCCGCTGCGTCACCCAATTCCGTCCTCGGTGGTGCAGGTTTCTGCTGATATTCACACAAATTTTCCATAAACGATATGGTTTACTATGTTTTAAGTGATGATTGGACCGGCGGTGACCGATTATGGTATTCATTCGGGGTTGTCAAGTTCATTTTGTCAGTCAAATTGTGCCATTTTGTGGCTTGCGGTAAGGTAATTGGCGATGAAGTAAATTTATCAACTACGGTTACGACGTTATTTGCTGCTCCACTGCTATGGCGATTCGCGCTTGACCCGGATGCGCGCTTAGCACGCACTTAAATTAGGTGGCATGTATGGTAAAACTAGTTATAGTCGTTTCGACACTTTGTTCACTGTCAATGTTCCTCGGATGCGACGGCTCCCCAGAAGACCCCACAAGTCAGTCCACGAATACTGCAAACGATGAGATAAAAGCGGAAGGAGTGACAAGCGCACAGGATACAAACGACAGCACCAGCGTTGATGACGACACCACAAAACAAGTCGACACAACACCGGAACACAACGACGCTACCGCGGTGCAAACCTGTTCGCTGCCCGAGGAGTGGACAGAGGCGGCAACCTCCGGGCTCGTGTACCTTGACAACGACAACTCGTCCACATCGACGTATGATGATCAATTTGACCCCCGAATTGACGCACCGCTCAAAGGAATCATCGTCCATCTGTTGGGGCCAGACGGGTTTATGGATGCAGTGGAAACATGCGACGATGGCGTTTATGGATTTGATCAGCTCACTGAAGGTGTCTACATCGTAGAATTTGGCATCGAAGACAGTGAATTCACGACCAAAAACAGAGCCCGTTATTTCCCGGCAGCATTGCGAAAAGGAGACGTACACATCATAACTATCGGTGACAGCGTGCCCAAAGTTGGAGATAAGCCGTTTTTTCCAGAGCGTTTAGGTAATTTATTAAGCCAATTCGGAAAGATAACCAACGACAACATCGCGATTCCAGGTACGACATCGGAGCATTGGTTGCCCGGCACGTTTAACTTCAACAAAGAACTTGCGCCTCGACTGCCAACAGCCGACGTGGTCATTATCTCACTCGGCGGAAATGACGTACTCCAGTATGTTCAAGAAAACGCCCAGGATTTATCTGGAATCGCGGCAGCGCTTGAAAATTTCCCGAAATTCGTTCAGGAAATCCGTGAACGTGTTCTGACCATCGCCAACGCCATTCGCCAGGTGAATCCTCACCTGGACATCGTCTATTGCCTCTACCCCAACTACGCTACCAGCGATCTTTGGAACGAAATGCTCTACGGATTCGGAGATCTCGTTACCGGGTACGTAACGGAGGCCCTTAGTCAGGTACGTGCGTCGATTACACCGTCCGACAACATTCTTTTGGTTGATTTATTTGGCGGAACTCAAAACGTGGACCTCGACAATATCTTGTATGATTACCTGCACTTCAACGACGCCGGGCAGCAATTATATGCCGAAGAAATCTTTGTTATCTTAGGGGCGCTGGTTCCGCTTAGTTCCGGTCTGCTGATGAGCCAGCGGCGTTATATGTGGATTCTCTTTCCGGCTTTTATCTTACTGGCGCGCTGGGGAGAACGACCCTGGGTCGATCGCACCATCACCACCCTCTTCCTATTAGGATCAGGCTTAT
>JABWCM010000013.1 GCA_013360285.1 Myxococcales bacterium | reverse complement strand
TGTCATGGCCGTATTTTGCCGCCTCGCCCGCAAAAATCCCTGCGCCATATTCCCGATATGACTCAGGATTTTTCCGAACGATTCGGCGAAAATCCGGCTTGCCAAAAATTCCCCTAAAAAACACCACACACCTAGGTGGCTGGTGCTTTTCGATGAAATTTTTGTCATGGCCGTATTTTGCCGCCTCGCCCGCAAAAATCCCTGCGCCATACTCCCGATATGACTCAAGATTTTTCCGGACGATTCGGCGAAAATCCGGCTGGGTCGTGAAATCCCCTAAAAAAAAAGCACCAGCCACCTAGAACCGTGTGACGCAACGCGAAAAAACCCTCTCGCGAAAAATGGGACAAACATCTCCCCAGGTGCCGGGGGCTCTACGACATTCAAATTGGCACAAGCAGTGTAAAGTTACGCTACTATGTGTGCGTAACGGCTCCGAAAAACAATCCGCCGTGGAGTTTGTATTTACCTCTCTTCCCGGCACTGTTATACTCCAAATTACCCCTGCGATTCGCGTCAGGGACGAACATGGTTGAATCCCTAACGGCAGATTTGGGATCTGTCCCTGATTGTAGTGTGCAAGCCTGCCTGGCTCTCGGGCCGGATAGTAGGAAGCCTAAAGCAGTCAATACCCTGAACCCACCTTACTTGGTTGGGGTTCGACCGCTCGTCCCAACGGTTTCGCGGGGTCGTCATCCTCTGTCGACTGCTCGGTCATCTGGAAGTACGTCGACTGCCAAAGTAACAGTATTACCCGAACAAGGTTGCGGAGCATACTCAAGCCGAGCCAAGTCGTTCTACGAAGGCCAGCGAAGATAAGGAAGTGTCCCTGGTCGAGTCGATTTTGTGCCAAGTTGTTCTGCACCAGACCGAGGAATATCGGGAGTATTCTGCAGGGAGTTTTGAGGGCGAGGCGGCCAAAGGCGGCCGTGACAAAAATATTATCAAAAAACACCAGGCACCTAGGTGTGTGGTGTTTTTTAGGGGAATTTTTGGCCAGCAGAGTTTGAGCCGGATCGTCCGAAAAAATCCTGAGTCATATCGGGAATATGGCGCAGGGATTTTTACGGACGAGGCGGCCAAAGGCGGCCAGGACAAAAATATCATCAAAAAGCACCACACACCTAGCCCGAATTTCTAACGATCTTGCGGGCGACAGCGCCGAGACCCAGCAGATTGGGGAATGGTGGGCGTTTTTTGCCCGTAAGCATGGCAAAAACATGTTGAGTCTGTGAAAAAATAGCTGAACGAACTTGGACGGATGCTTTTTTCCCGCTTCCCCGAAAAAAACCTGCGCAATATTCCCGATATGACTCGGTTTTCTTCCGGGCACCGTGGCCAAAATCCTCGCATCCAAGTTCGTTCAGCTATTTTTTCACAAGCTCAGAGCGTTGAACTCATTCGATGATAACTTTTTGGGCGATGCAATGTCACAGAAAGCACAAGGAAAAATGTGACAAATGACGTCCCTTGGTTGCCAAATAGCACAACGAGAGTCAACCGCATTTGTTAATTTAAGCAGTTCTGGAAAACCCCGGCGCCGTGTCGTCACACCGCTGGAGTTTTTCCTTTTGTGGGGATATTTCGGCACGATCCATTCCTTCCAAGCCAATAGTTAGGCTTCTGGGTGATTTTTGGCGAACCATGGCAAAACGATTCAATCGTCATCCACTTTCACGGCATCCAATCGGCAAAAGCCGGCGCAGACCTGGCGGATTCCCGCCCAACGGTTTGTGTTTGACTGTTCAGTAGACATTACGGAAGAAGTCGTTGTCGAAGAGCCTTTGGAAATCCGGATTAATAACCGGTCGATCGCAGTCACAATGCGCACCCCCGGTAACGACTTCGAACTGGTTGCAGGATTCCTATGGGCCGAACAAATAGTTCAACACCCAAATGACATCTCGGTCATGGTTCATTGTAGTACAGAGCAGGATCCCGAGTTGCAAAATGTTGTGGACGTTCGCCTAGGACCCGATTTAGTCGTAAACGTCGAATCCGTTGTGCGTCATTTTTTTGCCACATCGGGTTGCGGGATTTGCGGAAAAGCGACGGTAAACTCTTTGCTGCACACCGCACCGCAATTGCCGATGAAGCAAAGCACAACACCTGCGGTCATTTCAACGCTTCCTGATCGCCTGCGTGAAAGACAACAACTTTTTTCTCGAACAGGGGGACTGCATGCAGCCGGCCTGTTTACACTTGCGGGTAATCTTGTAGTGTCTCGCGAAGATATTGGCCGCCACAACGCAGTCGATAAGGTAATTGGGCACAGCGCGTTGCGCTCCGAAGAACCCTTATCCGGCATGATTTTGTGTGTCAGTGGACGCGCAGGTTTTGAAATTGTACAGAAAGCGTGGATTGCGCAGATTCCGATAGTTGTCGCCATTTCCGCACCGTCTTCTCTGGCGATCCAGACTGCCCGTGCCGCAGGAATCACTTTGATAGGGTTTTCCAGAGAAAACCGATTCACGGCGTATTGTTATCCAGAACGTATCACTGCACTTTGATCGCACCCGTGGATGGGCCTCAACAACGTTTGTTTTGGTTATTGTTTTTGCATCTCAATTGCCGAAATAGTCAGGTTTCCATCCGAAAGCCACCCGACGTGATCCGAAACCAACACGATGCCACCCATTGGCCAACCAACCTGTGCGACGTCGACTATAGGGCCTCTGGAATCTGCAACACGCAGCCACAAGGCTCCATCGCCGTCCACAGAGCCGACCCAGGCAACACGTTGGCCGCTTATGGCAGGTCGAATCCACCAACTCGGACTGGGCCAGCTCGTTTTTGCTAACATTTTTTCTTCGCCGGTAACCAGGTTCTTTATTACAACATTGAGCGAAACAAACTTCGGTTCTGGAGTGATTCCTCGCCAGTCAAGCCAGGACACCAGGTCGCCATCAATGGCAGGGCGTATTTGCTTCGCGGGGTCCACTATCACATCGAACGCGGATCGTGTGGAGACGATGATACCTCGGATATCGCCGTTATTTTCTTCCGGCAACACGCCATCAATGTATTTTTTGTCAGGATCATTAGAAAAATCGGCGAAGACAACTCGGTCACCGCTAATTTGAGGCAATTGTTGCTCGGCGTCATCGGCCGTTAGCCGAATTTTGATTGAATCATCGCCAAGTTTTGAGACCCAAATTTCTGCTTGTTCTGGGCCAAACGGTGGGTCATCGCTGCCCACCCATGTCAGCCAACCCTGTGATAAATCGGGACTATGCTGGTCACCGGGACCTCCCGCAAAAACCCGCGTCATACCCGTTGGCACATGACGCACCCAGACATCACGATCGCCGGATCTCAAGTCGGTCCAAGCTAGCCAATCTCCATCGCTCACCGGTTCGGTTTGTTCACCGGGATCGTCAATATACAGTCGAGTCACACCCGTAACCCACGAATACTCATAGATATCTCCGTCCGCTGCCCACAAAAGGCCTCCTTTTGTGACCGACAAACAACAAGTATCGCCAACAACAGGAACCTTCTTATTCGTCGGCAAAAATTCAATTGGAATCGCGTCCGCCCTGTCGATAACCACGTCCGCGAACTCAATTGGAGTTGCATCCGCATTGTTCGTGACCACGTCCACGACTTTTTCTACGGCATCCAACTGACCACCGTCGCAACATGTTTCGACCTGTTCAACGTTGTCAATATCATTCGTTGACGGATGCGTATCACAGCACACGAACTGCGCCACAACTCCCATTGCGGTGGCACAAACAAGAAGCCGCCGCGCCACGGGCCAACGACTCGGCGGGCAAAAAAAACGTAATGCGGGGTTATACATCGCAAGACACCTCCAGATATCCCGCCCATTATACACTTTTGTATGGCCATTTCCTTGTCCGGCTCCGTTTGATCGTTCCCTCGCTTCGCATCGCGGCTTTCTTTCTTTGTAAATTCACTCGCAAAATTAGACAATATCGATGTTAAATGACATCTACAGATACGGTGATAGAAGCCGCGCAAATCCGTCGCGCAGACGTATTGTGAGGCTTCTTTGACGTAGACTTTCCACTTTCACCGGTTCCGAACGGCGAAACATCTCCTC
Organism: Myxococcales bacterium; assembly: GCA_013360285.1. Taxonomy (GTDB): domain Bacteria; phylum Myxococcota_A; class UBA9042; order JABWCM01; family JABWCM01; genus JABWCM01. The sequence continues at coordinate 41,002 of JABWCM010000013.1, read as the reverse complement.
GAAATAGTCCATTAACTTAATACCAAGTTCCAAATCGTAACATTCAACGTTCAGTTCAAAGTTCAACCGCAGACTTCTCGGGTCGATATTCGACGAACCGATAAAACTCCACATCTCATCAATCACCACGAGTTTTGAGTGGCAAAATGGCGGCGGCGAGTACCGGACCTCGCACCCGGCTTCGATCAATTGCATCAGGGTATCCACACCTGCCCACTGCACCAGCAGGAGATTGTTGTGCCCTGGAACAACTATTTTTACTGAGACCCCCCGCATTACCGCCACAATTATTGCCGCAATAAGGCCCTGATCCGGCAGAAAATACGGGCACAAGATTGCTACGGAACGTTTTGCGGTTGCCAATCCCCCGAGTAGAGTCATACGAATTTTCTCAAAATCTCCATCCGGACCATCTGGTACGCCACGAGCAATGACCGTTCCGCGTGGAGACAGCGGTGGAAACCACGCATCACCTTTGAGCACTTCACGTGTAGAAAAAAACCAATCGTCGGTAAATGCATCCATCAAATGCGCGACCACGGGCCCCTCACACTGGAAGTGGATGTCCGCAACAGGATGCGATGGGTGGTCATGTAAACAATGCCCCACCCGAATGTTCATTCCGCCGACAAAACCAACCGTGCCATCGCAAACGAGGATTTTGCGGTGATTCCGCAGATTGGTATAGGCGAGGCGCCCGGGGAACCAAGTTGGCGTAAAACGAGCCACTGGAATGCCACACCGCCTTAAATATGCAACCATTGTCGGAAAAGAATAACGTGCTCCGACAGCGTCAATCAAAATCCGAACAACAACACCCCGTCGTTGTGCATCGACAAGCGCGTTCGCAAACCGGATGCCCGCACTATCCAAATCAAAAATGTAGGTGCTAAGCGCCACAGAACGTGTTGCGTTGGTTATGGCACTCAGCATGGCAGGATACGCTTCGTCACCGTTTTGCAGCGGTTCAACTAGATTTCCCGCCACTAGTGGCCAGCGACAAACAGTTTTATCAGTTAATTTGCCCAAAGCGGCTAAATGTTGCCCGGAAGGCCCAAGTGCGGATACCAGTTGATTCTCCGTTGCGGAGCAACCCGGCAGCGGTTCTTCAGTTCGACCCGGACGCCGGAGTACGTGTGCTCTCCGACGAATTCGATTGATCCCAAACAACGTATATAGAATCGCACCAAGGCCGGGTGATACCAGAATAATACCTACCCATCCCACCGCAGACCGCGGGTCACGCTTATTTAAGATAACGTGACCAGTCGCAAACAGCACAACGACCGCTGTGACTACAAACACAACGCTCGGAGCTACTTCCTCTAGCCACTGGACGATTGCCATGTGCTTCAGCCTGAATCGGATTTCTCACGAACTTGAGACTACGGGCGCCGATCCGCGCACAACTTGGGGCATAGTAGGCCTCTTTGTCCTCAACATGGCGCCGCCACGCTTTCGGACAAAAACGCCCACCATGCCGGAATCTGTTGGCGTCCCGACGCTCCCGCCCGAAAGCTCGTGAGAAATCCGGGCACAGTTGTCAGGAAGTTACAACGATCAGTCTTCGGGAGCTAAGTTAACGCGAATTTCTCATCATGGTTGCAACGACACCGTCAAAGTGTGCCGATGCGGTCGCGACGAACCCATTGGGTTGGAACGTGGCTAGATGGCTGGTGTTTTTAGATGAAATTTTTGTCATGGCCGCCTTTGGCCGTCTCGTCCGTAAAAATCCCTGCGCCATATTCCCGATATGACTCAGGATTTCTCCGGACGATCCGGCTCAAATTCGACGGGATCATGAAAACCCCTAAAAAACACCAGCCACCTACGTGAAGTTTTCTTAATTGCTTGGACCGCCCGAAAATACAACGTACAACACTGGAACGGCAGCGCCGAGCAGCACCAACACTCCACCCCGCCCTAACAACCCTTTACGACCTGGCAGCATCCCCAAACCGGAAAACGCCAACAGCAGCAGTCCTATGGCGTAAATATCGGCGATGATGGTCCACGCTTTCTTTCCGCGGTTCAAATGCAACCAATTGGCAATGCGAATCAGTGTACGCTCTTCTTGCCTTTCCGCCACGACATGGCCGGATGCTGTGTTAACGCTTAAATTGCCATCAAGCAGGTATATGTCCACGCGGTCCGACGCCGTCTGCACTGCCTCAGCAGAAACATCGTTGATAGCCAAATGTTCAAGTACCACACGAGCCACCTCCTCTGGTTCGCCGGCAATCGGACCATTCAACTGATGCTCGCTTTTTTTTCGTGCAAAGTTAGGATCCCAGTCTTCAATATGGTTAACCGCAAGACCAGATACCGCATAAATAATCGTTAACCCGACTAGGAGATAACCTGCGTCACGATGGAACAAACGTATCCATCGTCGCCACGGGACTCGCCGCGTCTCACCTGCACCCGTCGGTGCCCGGGTTTCGTCAGGCATACCGTTCCTCTTTCCACGGATCTGCGCGGTTGTTGTAACCACGCACTTCCCAATACCCTGGTTCGTCTCTGTGTGTCACACGGATGCCCGTAATCCACTTTGCGCTTTTCCAAAAATACAACCGCGGTATGACCGCACGAACCGGTGCACCATGCGACTTTCCCAACGCCTTATCATCGTGTTCCCATGCGATCAGCGAGTCAAAAGACATCGCATCAACAAGTCTTATGTTTGCTGTATACCCGTGTGCTGCCTCAAGAATGACATGCCGCGCCTCACTTTTCAGTCCAGCACGTGTCAATAACGTCCTAAGCTGAACACCTCTCCATTGTGCATCCAGGAGAGACCATCCAGTCACACAGTGCACATCACTCCTCTGCGTGACGGACTCAGCAGAGACCAGTTCGGAAAACGTAAGAACAATTGGGTTCTCTACCTCCCCGTACACTTTCAAAGAAAATGCTGAAGGTCGGGGATCTCCCTGTTCCCCTCCCATCGGCTTCAACGCGGAAATAACCCTCTGGCCGGGCGGCAATCGAGGACGGCCATCGGGTAATCGCTGTGCGCGTGCAGCACGGGTCTCGCTGTCCGACGCGATTACGTACAAACCTCCGCCAAATCCCGCGATTACGGTCCCTGCAATCGCATTTTTCAGGAATTGTCGCCTCAGTAAGGAATTTTGGAGTTCCATTCGTGCACTCCCACATCTGCTGGAAAGACAGCCCCTGCACCGTGAACACACGAATCACTCCAAAGCTTCCAATTCCGCTAACGTAGGCGCATGATCCTTGTCGATCCGCAATACACGCTGAAAATACTGTTTGGCTCTCCTCGGATCGTCAAGCAATCTGCAAATGAGTCCTAAGTTGTAAAACGTTTCAACCTTCACTTCCGTGTCTGCAGTGTTTTGCTGTAGCTGCATCGCCTGGTATACGCCTCGTGCCTGCTCCAGTTCTCCGGTTCGTAACAACAGTCGGCCAAGCGACAAAAGGCCTGGCAAATAAGTTGCATCATGCCGATACGCCAAACGATAGTACTCTGAAGCCTTTACGTCGTCTCCCAGCCCCTCGTACACCTGACCTAGGCGATGGGCAACGGCAGGCAACTCATCGTAATTTCGGAGCCGTTCGTAATGTTGAACGAGCCATTGAAGCAGAGGAACAAGCCGATCTTGGTCCGCGTCCTCCTCCGCTATCTTAACGAGTTCTTCTACGGTAGCGGCATCATTCGGATCGATCTCGTGCGCCTCTTCAATCCATTGAACAAATCGGCTATCGTTACGAAGTTTATCTCGATAAACCAAGGCAATCTCCCGACATTTCGCTGCCTTTTCGGATCTTTCTCCCGCCCAGCGGAGTTGCCGCTGAAGAATCTCCAACAATGCCTCCCAACTTTCTCGTGCAATGTAGAGCCGCCTCAACGCCTCATTTGCATCCCGATCATCGGCGTCAAGGCGAACTGCTTGCAGTAGGTACTGCTGCGACTGCCGCGTATCATTTGCGCGATCCAGTAAGATGACGCCTAACTTAACGAGTATGCCCGATCTAGCCTTCGGTTCCTGAGTGGTTTCCAGAAGATGCTCCAAGATGCGGACCGCCTCCTGCCACTCCCCATGACGCTCACGCAACATTGCAATGTGCTGCATAGCAAGTCGATTCTGTGGATCTTCTTTGAGCACAAGATGCAGACATTCCAAGGCTTTGGCCGGATCATCCAAATACTTGTCGTAAATTTCTGCGGAACGTAACAACAAAGCGGATTTGTCCGACAAACTCGTCGCCTGGGCAAGTTTCTGCTCATATAGGCTTGCGAGATCTTCCCACCGCCCATGTTTGTGCATCAACCGAACGAGTTCATTTAACGCTTCAACGTTGTCGGGATCATTGTCCAGCAGGCTTTCATAGATTCGAACTGCCGTGTCCAGATCATCAAGCTCATGCTCGTACAACTTTGCCAAACGCACGTACAACGTCGTTCGGCTGATAGGATTGGTCACCGTCTGGAGCTGCCGTTCCAACACCTCTCGTAGTTGATCCCACATCCCAAGCTGCCGAAATAGGCGTTCGAGCGCAACCAGCGACTCGCCATGTACCGGATCGTGGTCGAGAATCTCCTCGTATACTTCAATAGCCGCTCGCGGATCCTGTAATTCGGTTTCTTTGATCTTCGCTAATCTAATCTTTGTAGAAATCACATCCGGAGTCCAGGACGCAACCGTTGTGGATTGTCGTTCCAAAATGTCCGCCAAAGACGCCAGGTCGCCCGCTTTTTCAAAAATGGACTCCAGGCGTCTCAACGCTTTTGTTTCGGCCGGATCCATCGCTAAGATCTGACGAAATGCATCGATTGCCCGCTGTTCTTGTCGACAAACCCTAGCTGCATCACCTAAACGAAATAGGAGTCGTTTTTTCTCGTCGAGCCCTAACGACAAACGAAGCTTCCGGTCGCAGACTTCTACAAGATCTGCGTGTCGTCCGGTGGATTCGTACAGATTTTCCAACGCATCAAGCGCCGGGGGGTACATCGGATCGACTTCAAGTGCCACACGGAGAAGTTCCTCGGCTCGACGAATATCGCTGAGTCGTTCCCGGTACAATACGGCGGCCCGTACGGCAAGATCGGCTCGGCGCCCTCCGTAGGTCGTGTCCACAAGAACCCGGTCAAGCGCGTCAGCCAAATCGTTTAACCGGTCAAGGGAGATGGCCGTGGACTCAATTGTATCCATCCTAAATAGGGTCTCGCCGGGCGCATTGACGAGCGCCGCAAGGTAGTAGTCCAACGCCCGCTCGGGCTCGCGCAGTTGCGCGGCCAGCACATCGGCAGTAAAAATAGCCCATTTTGCGCGATCGCTACGCGTTTCAGCCGATTCAATCCTGAGCTCAAAGAGATGTACGAGGTTTCTCCAACGCTGCTGCCTACGATAAATCGGCTCAAGCATTTCAACGATTTCCACCCGACAAGATGGCTCCAGAGTAGCAATTCGCTCAAGCCGTTCCTGCGCATCTTCGTTGCCGGGGGTTTCCCAAATCACATCCTTCAGGATTTCTACTGCATGAGAGGATTCGCCGATCTGTTCTGCCAACATATCCGCAAGCCGAAGCTGAATAGCCAACCGTTGCTCACCTTGTACCCCCGACGCCAGCCGAGCACGCCACAGATCCACCAGCTCCTCAAATCTGCCCTCCTGATCCAACAGTCGTTCCAGTGAAGCAACGGCAGTTGGGTGATTTTCGTCAAAATCCAATACCCGACGGTATCGTTCAATCGCAGCATCCACATCGTGAAGTTTGTTTTCGTTGATCTGCGCAAGCCAGAGGTTGATTTCCTTGGACGTATCCGCATCGGCAACGTCATCCACCAACGTTCCCACAGAAAACACCAGGGAATCCCAGCGGTCGTGACGCTCGGCGATGTCGATCATCCGGTCCCGGATCACCGCGGGCACCAACCCGTCTCTCAGCGCACTGGCCAACACCGAGATCGCTTCGTCGGGATCATATAAGCGCTCTTCTTGAATCGACGCGGCCCGCAAATATAGGTCCATTTTTTCGCCGACATCATTAAGATAAGGAAGCTGTGCACGGTGAAGATGTGCTAATTTACGCCACTCGCCAATCTGCTCAAACACACCTTCAAGAATAAGCGACACACTGAACCGAAACGCGTCATTTTCCAACAGCGTCTCCAGAGCCGCTATTGTTCCCTGGTGATGATCGTCACGTGCCAGGACAAGTCGGTAATAATCCAGCGCTTTGTCGATATCGCCAAGATGTAGGTGATGGATTTGCGCAACCTGAAAATCTACCGCAACACGATCTTTTGGATTTGCAAGCATTCCGCGTTTGTGGTTCAAAATCCCCAACAACGGCTCCCAAGCTGCAATCTGTGGATACAGTCGTTCCAGCCCAGAAATTGCATACAAATTGCCTGGATTTTCCGAGAAAATTGCTTGAAGACACCGGGCTGCCTCTTCGGGTTGACTCAGATTTTTCTCAAATACCTGCGCCATACGCGAAAGCACGTCCACGCGCGCTCCAGCTTCCGTGAGCCACTCGATCTTCAATTGAAGCATCTGAACATAAGGAACCCAGTCTTCCCGCCGAAGATAGATCGTTTCCAACTGCTCAATAACGGCGGGTTGCCGCGGCTCCAAATCCAACGACGCGCGATAACTTTCAATCGCGTCGGCCGTCAGTCCCACTTCTTCTTGTAACTGTCCGAGCCGGATGAGTTGTGCAAATCGATTTTCTACGTGCCCACTAGCCAACCGTTGGTGCAGTATATCGATCACCCCGCGTACGTTGCCTCGCACGGAGTAGTATCGTTCGAGGGCGTTGAGTGCCGATTCATTCCCCGAATCGAGCTGAAGCACACGTTCGTATAACGAACGTGCTCCGTCCTCGTTTCCCAACTGGTCCTCAACCAATTCGGCGGCCCACAAAGTATAAGCCGCCGCATAAGCGGGCTCCGCTGCGGCCACTTCGAGGTAGAGATCGCGCAAATCCGTCAACAAACCCGCGCCCTCGGCCACCCCGGCTGTCAACGCACGAACGTCTTCACGCTCCGGCGCCAACAACAAAGCCTCCGCAAGGCGTAAGAAGGCTGACTCTGTATCATCCGCCCACGTTCGTAATAGCTTTGCGAGCCTTAACAATACTTCGACACGTTGCTGAGGTTCCATTGGAGCAGCAAGTCGAGCTTCACACACTGCCAACTGCCGTTCCCAGTCGGTAGAATCGTCATAAGTATTACTTAGGATGTCTGCGACAACGAGACGAGCCGAAACACCGTCAATCTGCTGTTCAAACGGAAGGGTTTCCAACATGGTTTCTAAAAACCGAACTGCCGCGGGGTAATTGGGCACTTGTTCCAATGCCGCTTTGAGTCGCGTGATCGCCATATCAGGTCGATGCAGTTCGTTGGCCAACAGAAACGCTTGTTTAAATAACAACTCCGCCTGCCGTTCCGCGGTCTCACTGTCCACGGGCCAACGCGAATACAACGCCGTCAGTTTCTCAAACTCCTGTGTACGCAAATATACCCGTTCAAGCCGCTGTAACGCCTCAAGTTCATTCGGCCTGCGCGCAAGCACCTGCAGCAGCATTGCCTCCGCTCGATGGGGCATGGACACTGTCTCATCCCATATGTTGGCGGCCTTGAGATACAATAGTAGCCTGGTGCTGTCGTCTGCAGAGGTTACCGCCAGGTGTTCAAACAGTTCGCCTAACTCCTCAAACCGTCCAAGGCGGCGATACAAACGTTCCAACGCCTCGGCAGCAAGTTGGACCTGCGCATCCTCCGGCAGCAACCGCTCATACAGCGCCGCCGCTCCTTCCGGATCGTCCAACACACGCTCTCGTATTTCGGCGACCTCTTTCAGAATGGCGGTTCTCAGTCCCGATGATTCTGTTTCGGCCAATTGTTCCAGAAACACAGCCAGGTCACGCCACTGGCCGGCCGGCTCGGCCAACCGCCGCAACAACACCACAGCAGGCATGGTCAACTGGGCAGTAACATAACGTTTACCTGTTTGATAGGCGACTTCCGGCAATTTTAACACATTCTCATAGATGTCGACGAGTTTTAAGAGCCACTCGATGTAATCCGGAGAGTCTTTTCCTTCCGCGGTAGCGCGTTCGAGCACAATCGCCAATTGGTTCCAGTCGCCACGTGCATCAAACGCTAAGATAAGCAAGTTCCACAGCCGCGGACCGGCCGCAATATCCTGCAACTGCATCAACACAAGCGTCGCAACTTCATTGGTTGGATTCGTGTCCAACAACTGTTTTGACAGGTCAAGAGCCTCCGAAACCTCGTAAAGCTGAGTTCCTACAACCTCCAGCAACCGTTCCACAATAGCCGTTTGTTTTTCCGGCTCACGCTCATGGGTCAACTGCCTCCGCAATATTGCAGCAACGTCGGCCCAAGCGTGGCGGCGGCGATAAATCGACTCCATACAGATCAAGGCGTCTACTTCTGTCGGTTCGACCGCCAGGATCTCTTCGTATAAGGTGAGAGCCTCATCAAAAGCACCGAGATTCGCCTGTAAAATAGCTGCTATTTGATATTTTATCGCAATCTGATGAAAACCATCTATCGCAAGGCCGGCTTTCTGCCGCAAAATATCGACCAGCGACGACCATGCCTCGATTTCGGCATAAACCTGCTCCAACTCGTCGATCACTTCTCGTTTCTCGTGTGGATCCAACTTTTGGCGAAGCAGCATCTGAAGCGCCTCGGCCGCCGCGTCCGGATTTGGTTTTACTTCCCGAAACACCTTCACCAAACGCCACAGAATCGCCGTGTTCACCACGGGATTTTGTTCGGTCGAACACCCCGTGATAACCAGATCCGTCAGTTGATCCCAACAGCCGGCTATATCCGCCAACCGAATCAATTCGGACCACACCCCTTCATCCTCGGGAGCCAACTTCCATGCCTCTCCGAGACGCCCCCACGCACCAGAGGGGTCGTCCAGGCGCACCTCAAGCAACTCGGCGATATCCAAGTGACGCCTACGTACGTCAATTTTGGCTGGAAAACGTGTGATCTGCTCAGCGTAGGTATCTACGAGCCCTCGAACGTCGTCGTGTAGTTCAAATGCCAGTACCAACAACTCGGAAGCATGAAACCCGATTTCGGCATCGGGGCATTGCATGAGACGTTCCACCGCCCTGATAACGTCCGGGTGTGCACTGTCCAGCGACAACGCAATTTCGTACCAAACCGCGGCCTGGCCCCAGTTCAGCAATCGTTCTTCTGCAACCATGCCCGCACGTAAGGACCGTCGCAGTTCGGGTCCCCGACGTTCGTGCTCATGTTGAAAATGGGCCAAAAGATTCGTCCAATCTCCCCTGGCTTCCAAAATACGCTCAATACCTTCCGAGATGTCGTCCGAGCCACCTCCCGACTCCCGCAACTGAGTCAGTACCTCCAGAGCCTTTTCCGGTTGGTTTAGTTGTCTTTCGAGTAGGTCCGCTGCCCGCACCAACCATTCCGTTCGTTGTGCGGTACTGTCCGTACGGGACGCAGCGGTTTCCAGCGCCCCCACACACAGTGCCCATTCACCTTGGTCCTCGTAGACGCCAATCAGTTCCAACACCGCCTGAGCTCGAATCGGATGTTCGGCACTCGCCACATCCAGAATCACCTCAAATGCGGCTCGTGCGGACATGGAATTACCGACTTGTAAATACAAACGGCCCATGTCTAAAACCGTCGCCAACCGATCATCTCCCTCGCGAAACCGAACGAGTTCCCCTTTGATTTGTGCCCAAAGTTCAAGATTGATCCCGCTTGCGGCAAGTGCCGTGTCGAGCTGTTCCAACACATTTACGTTGTCCGGCTCGACCGATCGCACCGCATCCAAATGCTCAACGGCTCGACCATGATCAGCCAACCGTTCTGTAGCGACTTTCGCGGCAAGTAATCTTAGCGGTACTGCAGCGACAGCATCCAGTTGCGCCAACTGTTCATCCAAAATCAACGACGCACGGTCCCAGTAATTTAACGTCTCGGCTAGATCAAATAACAAACTCCAGCCCCGATTTTCGGTGGGAGTTTCCCGAACCGCACGAACACATGCACCAAACGCCTCTTGGTGATCCTGAAGCTGATTGGAATATGTTTCCGAAATACCAATTAAAATCGAGGCTTTAGATTCTGGAGTTTCCGCCAACGCGACACGTAATTCGTCCAACAGGATCACACGTTCCCACTGATTCCCATCCACCAGTCGACTGCGAAGCAAATCTACGTCGCCCGGGTTTACCAGCCGGGGTGACGAAGCCAACCGCCGATGCAGTATGGTCTCCAACTGTTCCAGCGCGTTGACATGGCTTGGGTCCAAACGAACCACCGCAGTCAACGCATCGGTGGCCGCTGCATCGTCAGCGATCTGGTTCGCCAAAATGTCCGCCAACCGTAAATACAGCGCAATCATCTGGCCCGGATCGGTCAACAGAGTCGCCTTTCGACGCAGCAAATCCACCAGCTCTTCCCAACGTTGTTCACTTGTGAATAAGCGGTCCAACGCCCCGATCAACTCCGAGTCGGTACCATCCAGCACCAGCGCCCGTGAGTAGTAATCTATCGCGTCCACCGATCGGCCCAGTCTGCGGTCCAAAACTTGTCCCATACGCACAAAAACAGACTTCCGGTCCAAAGGATCGGCCGCCATCTCCGCCTGCTTCCGTCCGATGAGCAAAACACATTCCCAGTCACTCGTTGCGGAATACAGCCGTTGTAACGCGTTCAAAACGTCGGGATCACTGGGCGTAGCGCCAAGAACCTCTTCGTAACATAAGATTGCGTCGGCCAGTCGGGCGTGTTCTTCAAGATACTGTGCTTGCTTTCTCAATAACTCCAGTCGCACCGGCTCGTCCGTAAGCGGTGTCACCAGTTTACGTCCATCCCCTCCCACTCCCGTCGCCGCGGCAACCCAACCGATCCAGTCGTCCGCCTCTCCGGACGCGATGGCGGTTCTCTCCGCATCGGACCAGGCCGCCAAGTCATACGAGTAATAAGACGCCACATTCCGAAACAATGGGTACGCCGCGTCGGCATCGAACATACGTGACTCAAGCAAATGAGCGTATTCCCGAGTCAATTCCCATTTTGTGTACTCGTCTTCTTCAATACCGATTCGCCGCGCATACCACTCGGACAACCGTTCGGGGTCGTCGATCATTCGAAGCGGCTTCTCCAAAATCGTTAGGATAGAGGCAACCCATTCCGAATCGTCCAACATGGACACGAGCGCCTCAATTGCGGTTTCGTTTCGCGGGTTTAAGTCCAAGATCCGGCTATAGGCATCAATTGCCTTGTCTCGTTGACCCAACTTTCGTTCATGAATTTCCGCCATTTCGAGCAAAGTCGCCTGTTGCCCTACGCCCTGCTGGCTCTCCAATTCGCCCACGAGCACTTCCAACAATTCCGCCCATCGTTCCTCAAGCTCAAATGTCCGCTTAAGCCCTTCCGAAGCATCGACATCGTTCGGATCAATAGAACGCATCCGGTTAAACACATCCACGGCTCTTTCCGGATTCATCAGAACCGATTCATACAGTTCCCCAAGCTTGAGCAAGAAGTCTCGGGTGTCACCGGGATCCTCGGTCACCGCAACGCGCCGCCACAGGATATCTTCAAGGCCATCCCAATCCCGCAATGCCAGAAAGATGTCCTGAAGTGCTGCCATGGCTTCGGAATCCGACGGTGACACTTCAAGAACAGCGAAATAGCGGATTTTTGCGTCGTCATACCTCCGCAGCTTTTCTTTCAACACCCTCGCAAGATTTCGGGTGACCACCAACGACTCTTCGGACCCCTTCGGCAGCAATGCCACAGCGCCGGCGTACGCATTCGCCAACATCTCATAATCGTTTGACTTTTCACCAAATTCTTCCAGAGCAGCGATATTTCCAAGGCGCCCCTGACCCGCCTGAAGTTCAAACTGTCGACACAACCAGAACATGGCCACCGAGGTGTCGCGACGTCGGGTCGCGAGTTCGACGAGTCGAGCCACCGCCCCCGAGACTTCCTGTTCATCGTCGCTATACGTAGCAACAACTTCGAGCAACGACGCTAACTTACGGTAGTTTTGTTTTTCCTCCGCGATGGGAATCAAAAGCCGGGCGACTGCCACGTGTGCCGGATCCAATTCCAGCACTCGATCCAAATGGCGCATGGCACGTAACGAATCGTCTAATCTTTCGGCATAGATGCGTGCAATCTCAAGATTTAGTTCAATTTGGAGGTGTTCGTCGGATTCACTTCGCAGCGTGTCTTCCAACAGCCGTATATATCCCTTCCAATCCCCTTTTTCGGCATATAGGGACTCGAGTTCCGCTCCCGCCAGGTGGCCCTCGTGTATCTCCTTCAACCGTGTTCTCGCGACGACGCTGTAGGGACTCAGTTCCGTAACTTCTACGAACGCGAGTTTTGCACTTTCCACGTCTTGCAGAAAATCGGCACTGATCACTCCAATTCTCTCAAGAATTTCCGCCCGTTTACGTTTCGAAAGAGGTAATTTAAGCCGCTGTCGCAGCAATCCGATCACCAAATCCCAACGCTGGGCCGCCGTGTACAAGTCCTCCAGTTGTTGTCGTGCCTTCTCATCCCCCGGATCAATGGACAAAACTTCTTCCCAGTACCGAGTCGCAGCCGACACATCCCCCGCCTGCCCCGCGAATGTCGCCAACTCTGCCAACACGGCTTTGCGATCCGATCCGGACACAAGGTCAAGCTCCGCCCGATACGTCTCACTCAAACGAGCCACATCCCGTCGTACCCGGTAAACACGCCGTAGTGCACGAATCGCCTCCAGATCGGCGGGATCAGCCGCGACCGTTGCTTCAAGGTATGGCAGAGCCGCACTCTCATTGCCGAGGCGTTTCATCCACACGTCGACAATACGTTTTCTCAACGCCGCTTTTTCATTGTCGGAAGTCGCGAACTGAAGCCTTCTTTCCAAAATAGCAACCAGATCACGCCATAACCCACGTTCCTCATAGTGGCCCGCCAACGCGTCGAGAATCACCATACGGTCCGGTGCAACATCTGCAATCCGGCGCCGGGTATGGTATGCCATTTCCTCCATCGGTAACTTAAGCGGATCCGTATACACGTGGAGCAACGCATCCAAATGCCGCAACATGGTCGCCGTATCCCCCACTCGTTCGGCGGCGTCCACGGCAAGGTTGTGCAACTCCAGCAGCGCGTGCCACTTTCCGGTTTCGGCCAGCACCTCGGCCAACGCCAACCCTGCCTCTACGTCGTCCGGATCGAGATCCACGACCCGGCGCCACGCCTCAATCGCTTTTTCGGGGCTGGCCATCTCGTTTTGAGCGAGTTCGGCCATTTCGCGCGCGACGACCCGTCGTTCGCCGTCTTCAACGATCGCAAACTTTTGCGCCAAAGTACCGTAGAGCCGGCGCCAATCCTTGTTTTCTCGATAATATGCCTCATAAAAAGTCAACGCTTCTAGGTTACGTGGATCTTGGCTACGTAAGCGCCGGAAAATTCGCTCACTTCCTTCCATATCCCGTAAACGACGCCACCGGATATCGGCCAGCTCTTCCAGCAACTCTTTTTCTTTTTGTTTGGACCGAGTGTGGGACCGTAATTTGTCAAGCGTCGTGGCGAGTTCCCCCCACTGCTCCGTTCCACGAAAGACGACCGCGAGTGCCGTTAAGACATCCACATCGTTGGGTTCGATTTCCATCGCGGAAAGCAGATGAGTTTTTGCCTCGACAAATCCATCTTCGCCGTGTTGGCTCAGCAAAACCCCTAACCCACGATGAGCCCTGAAACGTAACGCATCATCAGCAGTACCTTCGGTAGTCGCATGGATGGATCCCGCGTAAAGTTCCCGCAGGGCTCCCCAATTTTTGCGCCGAGTCAGCACCGCAGCCAGTTTGTCCATCGTATCGGCGGTTGGCGTTAACTTAAATGCTTCACTATAAAACTGGGCGAGTTCGTCAAGAGCAGCTTCATCCAAGACATGAAATCCGGATTCGGACAACGCGTCTCCTAAGCGCACAAGACTGGCCGCCCGCTCTTTGTCGGACCGTGCCCGCTGAGCTGCCTCCCGCAGACCCATAATGCGTCGTTTTCGTGCGGAACGAAACGTATCCAGACGTTCTATACCGCTCAGAGCGCCTGCACACCCAAAATCCACCTCAAGCGCGAGCAAAAAGTGACGCTCGGCATCATCGGGCAAACCAACGTCCAGACAATGATGTCCCAACGCCGCCAATGCCGCCGCTCGTTCCGGTCCGTCGGAAACCAACGACAATCTTAACGCCAACAATTCCCCAACCGTTTCCCGCTCGGCAGGTCGGTCAATCAAATCCAGCAGTTGGTCGATGGTGTCGGTACTAGGGAACCGTTCAAATGCTCGGCGTAATAACTCCGCGGCGACCAGCGGCTCGGAAAGGTATTCGGCACGAATGGTGGCAGCTTTCCTCAAAATTTTCGCAGAAAGCGACAGATCAGATTCCTGGGAGGCCATTTCTACCAGGGTATCCGCAAATTTGTCCCAGAGTATAGAAATCCCCTGGCTTTCCCGAACCAGAGCCCCAACAGAACCCAGAAGTTCCAGCAACGCTGTCCAATCGCCCGCGGTCCGGAGAGGCTTCATCTGTTCGGTCAATTCCGCCGCATCAAGTGGAGCGAACTCAAGACTGGCCAATAATTTCACTGTCGCTTCCGGTTGTTTGTGCATATCCACCGCCTGAGCTACCGGCGCACATGATAACGTCCCGCTTCTATGGTCACAAGTTAACCCACATCCCAAAACGTTTTACCGGTTGGATTCACCCCATCGATCTTTGATAAACTCGCGTTATGAAACATCAGGTTTATTTCATCATTGTGTGGTTCGTATTCTCGATGGGTTTTGTTGTGGTTGGCTGCGGCACAAACACGAACCGATCGGGTTCCCCTTACGCCGCGGATACAAACCAAATCGACTCCAACGGTTTTGGCGGAGGGACACCGACGTTTCCCGACGCAGTGGACGCGGACAAAGATAATAACAGCTCGGACTTAGATAGTGTAAGTCCATCTTCTGACGGTGTTGAATCAATCGACGTCATCACCTCTCAGCCGGACACGTTACCAGGCGAACCCGACACATCCACTGCCTGCGGACCCATTGGTGGTGCGTGCAACGACAACAACGCGTGTACCATCAACGACTCATGCCGTTCTGACGGAACCTGCGTTGGGATTCAAATAGGTTGTGACGACAGCGCTCCCTGCACCGTGGATACCTGCGAGGCGGGAAAATGTGTCAACACACCGGAAAGTGGGTTTTGTATCATCGGCGGTACCTGTTTCAACGATGGGCAACCCAATCCCAAAGTGGGCTGTCAGGTCTGTAACGCAAACGCCTTGTCCACCGCGTGGTCGCCCGATGACGGGACCCCTTGCGACGATCAGGATCCCTGTACGGAATCCGATCGATGTGTCGAAGGCACGTGTGACGGTACTCCCAAAGCCTGTGACGACAATAATCCATGTACTGTTACGGGCTGCAACCAAGGGCAGTGTGTTTCTGTTGCCGCCGCCGGCCCATGCGACGATGCCGATGGCAACCCCTGTACTGAAGGAAGTTGTATAAGTGGTTTATGTGCTCCACAGGCACTGAGCGGTCCTTGTGACGACAACAACCCATGCACCGTCGGCGACACATGTAGTCTTGGGGTTTGTAAGCCGGGTGTGTTGGTAGACTCCGACAACGATGGGTATGCTCCCGTGGAGTGTGCCGGAGCCGACTGCAACGATGCGAACAACCTCATTCACCCCGAAGCAAATGAGGTCTGCACCGACAACATCGACAACGACTGCGACAACCTGATCGACAAAGCAGATTTAGACTGCTTACCCACCGCCTGCACGTATCATACGGATTGTTATCCGGAAAAAGTATGTGGATATTGGCCAACGCTGGGCAACAACCGATGCAGCAAACCCTGCGCGGGAACCAACGATTGCGGGCCGGGCGAAGTATGTGACCACATGGCAGGAAGCGCTCAGGTTCATTTCTGCCGCGATTCGTTGTCCCCCAGCGGAAAACCCGATACCGCCCTTTGTTCACAAAACACCGAATGTGGCTCGGAAAAATGTGATACCGGCAACTGCCTGGCGTTTTGCAGCGACGAATCCGGGTGCGCCGCCCCGGGATACACCTGTTTTCCAACCGGAAATATCGCGTCGGCCATTACCGGTATATGCGGACCTGACAGCGGTTTTGTGGGTGGAAAAGCGCTCGGAGCACCGTGTAACGGCGACAGTTCCCTCTGTTTTTCCGGCCACTGCGACTTAACGTCTTCCAGTTCCAAACTTTGTTCACCCCTGTGCAGTACAGACACCGACTGCGCCCTCTATCAGGAGTGTAACCTCGTTTTGTACACCAACGGACCCAATCCCCAGACCATCCCCTTTGATCCTAAATTTGTGACCAAAACCCACGATACCGTTCTTGCCTGTTACACCCGTCAATACCCCAACGGATCACTTCCTGTCGGTTCCGTATGTACCCATCCAAGCCAATGCCGCACCAATAAATGTTTTGCCTTGGTCCCTGGGCAATCCACCCAATATTGCACCACGTTCTGCACAAACGATCTGGACTGTCCGGGGACCATGCAATGTAAACAAGACGCGGTATCGCTGGTAAGTTATTTCCTTAGTTCCTTTAACATCAGTAACCCGAACGCCTACAGCTTCGTACGGCTGTGTAAAATCAAATGAACACACGCCTTTGGCGGCGCCGACCCGGGTCAGCTCTCGGCGTTTTCGGATGCCGCCGTACAAGTCGGCGCCGGCGTTCGCGTTTTGATCCACTCAAAAAAACGTTCCACACTGGAATACAAAACCGGCACCAAAACCAACGTCACTAGGGTTGACGACAACATCCCGCCGACCACGACCCGGGCCAGCGGCGCCTGCCCTTCCCCTCCCGCGCCGGCACCAATCGCTACGGGTATGAGCGCCAATACGGTCGTACCCGTGGTCATCAGAATCGGCCGCAGTCGCCGTCGCGACGCTTCGATCACCGCTTCCCGAATCGGCATACCCGCAGACTTTGGGTCCCCGTTTTCTGCCGCCGCACCGGCTACGGAGCCTCTTCTTAAAAGGTTGGTATAATCTATCAATACAATCGCGTTGTTGACCACAACGCCCACCAGGACGATCATGCCCATAAAACTGTTGATATTCAGCGTGGTGTCGGTCCACAGCATGGTTAAGATAACACCGATGGATGCAAACGGGACACTGCACAAAATGACCAATGGCTGCACAAAACTTTCAAACTGAGCCGCCATCACCATGTAGACCAACAACAACGCCAACACGATTCCCAGGCTCAAATCGGCAAAGGTTTTTTGTTGTTCCGCAGACTCGCCGGCCACAAGCAACGAAAAACCATCCGGTGCCTTCAGCGTGCGCACCTTTTCCTGCACATCCGCCACGACCTCACTTAACTCCCGGGTTCCGTCGGTACCGGCACCGACTACCACGAGGCGTTCTTGGTTCAATCGGTCAATCCCCTGGGGTGTTTTACCGTTGTCAACATAAACGAGTTGTCGGAGCGGGACAAAAACACCACTTTCCAGCTTCATGGGACTCGACAGGACCATTTCCATAGACTCACGCGCCGCTTCATTCAAAATGACCCGAATCGCATACTCGTCTCCCGATTCCCGATACACCCCCGCACGTGTCCCTTGGGTTAACGTGCTGATGAATTCTGCAACCTGTCGTGGAGTGAGGCCAAGGTCGGCACATCGTTCGCGGTCGATGATGAGCCTTGCTTCCTGGCCGCCGGACATCCGACTTGATCGTGCATCCACCAGCCCCGGAACGTTTTCGATGGCTTTGACCACGTCTTCGGCCAATCTGTCCCCGGTTTCCACATCAAAACCACGGACTTCTACTCCGATGCGGTCATCTCCACCGCGAATCACGTTGAAAATCCACAATCCGGTACCCGCGCGGGCCGAAATTCTTGCCCCCGGCGCGGCCGCGGTCAATTTGGGTGTCAAATCACGCGCCACCTCCGCACTCGTCCGAGTCCGCTGTTCAGCCGGAACCAGGTTTACCCGCATGCTGGCGGACTCTTCACCCGCCGTAGATCGTCCCCCTCCAGGGCCGATATTGGTTAACATACCGACCCTTTCCGGCACGTTGGATTCGACGATTTTCTCCAATTTTTTCAAAGTCTCTTCGGTCGTCTCAATCCGTGTCCCGGCGGGAAACTGTACGTTGACCCGCACTTCGTTTTCGTCGGATTCCGGCAACAACTCTTGCCCGATACCGTCCCGCAGCGTCCAGACTCCCCACAACGACCCGACCGCGATGAGCACGACCAACCACGGAACACGCAACGCAACCTTCACAACCGTTGCATAAGCGTCGTCAATAGCACCCAAGAAACGTCCCAAATACCATGACAACCCTCGTTTCGGGTCAACATAGTCGCCACCCCGCAAAAAGACGGATGACAACACCGGCACAAGGGTCAACGCCACCAACAAACTACAAAGGAGAGCGGCGCTGACCACCAAAGCCATCTGCCCGAAGAATACGGAAGCAAATCCCCCCAAAAACAACACCGGCGCAAACACTGCCAACGTGGTCAATGTCGACGCAACCACCGCCCCACCCACCTCCGTTCCCCCACGGATCGCCGCATTCACCGGCGATTCGCCGGCGGTCCGATGGCGGTAAATATTCTCCAAAACAACAATGGCCCCGTCGACCAACATGCCAACTCCCAACGCCAATCCGCCAAAGGTGATTAAGTTAAGCGTTAGATCCAGCATTTCCATGGCCCACAACGTGGCGATAATCGAAATAGGAATCGCAACCACGATCACCACCGTGCTTTTGATGCTGCGCAAAAAAAACAACAGGACGATTACGGCCAGGGCAGCGCCCAACAACATACTTTGATTGACGTCGGCAATCGACCGGCGAATAAACACCGAACTATCGACGACCACTGACAATTTGGCGGTATTCCGATAGTCATTGTTGAATATCTCAATTTCTCGATAAAGCGCATCGGCGACCTCGATCGTGTTGGCATCGGACCCTTTGATTATCCGCAGTTGTACTCCCCGATTTCCGTCGATTCGTACGATGTTGATATAATCTTCGTAACTATCGGCAACCGACGCCACCTGCGAAACCCGGATCGGTACGTTGTTTCGTATCGCCACCACGGTGTTTGCCAACTCGAAAACCTTCGAATATTCGCCGATTGCGCGTACCAAAATGTTCCGCGTTCCGTCCCCCACGAGCCCCCCAGGGACTGCTAAATTAGCGTCGCGAATCGCTCGTAACACATCGTCCGGTGACAACGCATATGCCGCCAATGCAGATAAATCGAGTTCTATCCGGATTTCCCGCTCCCGTGCACCCTGCAATTCGACGCTGGCCACTCCACCGACCCGCTCCAGGCGCGGAATCACGGTTTCATCGGCAAATTTCCGCAGTCGCCCTTCATCAAGACTGCCGTCCAACGCCAGAATCAACACCGGAAAATTGGTCAAATCGAACTTGAATACAATGGGCGGATCGACATCGTCGGGCAACATGGGCCGGATCCGCTCCAAAGACGCGCGTACATCGTTGGTTGCCGCCTCCAGGTCATATCCCCATTCAAAACGTAAACTGACCCGGGAGCGCCCCTCCGACGACGTCGACTCGACCCGTTCAATGGCGTTCACCCTGGCGACGGCGGACTCAACCGGGCGTGTAACCAGGGTTTCCATTTCCTCCGGACCCACACCCGGATAAGTGGTCAATACGGAAATCGAGGGAAAATCCAACTCCGGAAACAGATCGACCTGTAGCCGTAAATAAGCGAAAACCCCGAGCACCGTAAGCGCCAGAAACACCATGGCGGTCGCTACTGGGCGCCGGACGGCGTGTTCACTTAACTTCACGGTATCACCCTGACAGGAGCCCCAGGTTTCAGCCGATTCGTCTCCGACAATACGACCTGCGTTTCTACACCGATCCCAACCACCGCGGCCATTCGTTCGGTACGCAGTCGAACGGTCACCGGCACTGGATTGACTTTGCCGTCTTCGACCACCCAGACCCTTGGCCCTTCTTTGGTCGCATCGACGGCACCGGCCGGCACCAACACCCCGTCGGCCACGGAATCCAAGACGAGTACACAACGGCCGAACATCCCCGGTTTAGCGCCCACAGGTAAACTGCTGGCCACAGCACGTACTTCGATAGTCCGCGATGCCGGGTCGACAGATGCCCCTATCTTTTGAACCTGGAACAAACTTTTTTGGCCACCCAACGCATCCAATTCAACAAGTACTCCGGTGCCCTCTTTGACTTCCGGCAGATTTTTTTCGGGGATGGATATCGAAAAATAAAGGCTTCGGGGATCATATACGTCGGCAAGGGGAACCTGAGGCCCGACCATGGCTCCCAAAACAACGTGTCGTGTATCGACAACCCCGTCAAACGGAGCCGTCACCTTTCGGCGTGTCAACAACAACTCGGCTGACCGTTTTGCTTCTTTTGTTTCTTCCAGTTGAGCCCGGGCCAACGTCACCGCTCGGTCAGCGATTTTGGAAACATCGACCAATTCCGCCAGCTGGGCTGCCGGATAGGCATTTTTTGCCGCAAGATCTTTTACCCGTTGGACCTGAGCCTTCTTGGCGTCGGAATCCGCAATGGCTTGTGAGAGCCGTGCTTCGGCTGTGGTTATCCGGCGAAGCGCTTCGGCAACAGCCCGCTGTTGTACTTGGTCATCCAGCAGGGCCACAACTTGGCCCGCAACTACGGCCTGACCCGCGGAAATGTCCAACGAATCCAGGCGGCCATTTTCGGTGGGCGAAATCACCCCCACTACATCCGCGCGCATTTCTCCCGTACACGGGATCTCGCGATTTAGGGCACCCGCCACCGCTTCACCCACCCGAACCGATGCCGGAGCCCCATTGGTCTCTGCTTGACGCCCGGATACGCCTTTGGTGTCTCCACCGACCGCCGCAACGTCTTTGCCACAGCAAGCAAGCAAACCGAAACATAACAGCGATGTATATCGCCCCCAACGAGGTGTGCCCAACAGACCCCAGTCACCCATCCAATGCTCCTGTGGCCCACGCCAGCTCGATTCGAGCGAGATCTACCTGCAATTGCACCACATTCAGCCCAACCCGGGCGCGAAACGTTGCCACGTCGGCATCGGTCACCTCCAAAGCCGTGGTCACGCCCTGGCGAAACCGCTCGCGGACCTGGTTTTGTACCTCTTCAGCCAGCGCCAAACTTTCTTCAGCCAACGTCACTTTCCCAATCGCGGTTTGAACAGCCCGGGTGGCTTTTGTGATGCCATATTCCATCGTTTGCACCCGTGAATCGGCTTCCAAATCCAACGCCCGGGCTTCGGAAGCCAACAGATCGAGTCGACCATATCGACTTGGTTCGTATAACGACCAAGTCGCCTGAAACGACACCGTCCAGGACACACCGTCCGGAGCCCGCAGTGACTCCTCACCGAATTCGGCCCGGCCCACCATGGAAAGAATCGGAATAAAATCCAGCCACTGCCCATCAATCGACCGCTGGATCGACATCGCCGACAATCGTAACGCGGCAATATCCGCACGTTCGGCAGCAGGTTCAAAAGTGGGCAGAACCGGGTCCAAATCACCGGTTGTCGATACGTCGATGCCGCTGACCCACTCCAACTCCGCCTGGGCATCTTCCAATGCCGTTGTGGCTTCAAGACGATGCCCCTGGGCCTCAACGAGGCTTAACTTCGCCTTTGCGACATCCGCCGAAGTACCAAAACCCGCATCGAGACGCATTTCGGCATCTCGGAGTGTGGCTTGTCGTTGTTCCAGAGTGAGCATCACCGCTTCCAGGTTTCGTTTTGCCGCCAACACCCCCAAAAATCCCCGTGCCGCAGCGACACGTAGTTCCGCCCGCCTCCAACGGGCATCCATCTCCGCGGCCTCCAAGGACAGCCCCGAAGCCAACCACTCCATCAGCGCGGTTCCGCGAAACAAATCGATAGAAACAGACGCCTGTGCGTTCACATCCCACAGTCGCACAACGGTGCGGCCATCCAAAACCAATTCTTCGGGATTACGGGTCACCTGCGCCGATGCGGCGATCCGCGGCAACAATTCCGCCTGAGCGATTCGCCGAGACGCCTGTGCCATCGCGACGTTTTCCGTCACTATCTTAGCCGGCAAGGTCCGAAATGCGGCAGCTTCCATCACTTCCTGGATGGTGATGCGGTGTGGTTCAGCAAACACGATTCCGCTGGTTCCCAACAGTGCCAATCCCACAACCAACCCACATCGTACCGGTCGTTTCACGTCGTTTGACCTCGCTCATCCGTTCGCTGTGTCAGTTGCGCCACGATGTTTTCAAGCATCGCCAAACCGATTGTTATCTTACGAAAAAACGATCGGTTGTGCGCAACGAAATAAAAATTGGAATGCTGGCTCCAAAGCCCCCGCAAACGTTCATCCAACGCCGCCGCTTCGTTGAGCGATTCAATTCGAATGGGGTTTCCCCCCTCTACCGACAAACCGCCTACGGCCGCGCTTTCAAAAAACAAAACCGCATCATAACGACTCAATTCCCCCGCCAATGTGGTTCCCTGGGCCGCAAAAAACGCATCGGAATCGCCGGACCAATAAGCAGCTCCGTCGATGGTTCCTCGGTCACACAACAAAATTCGACTTGCATATCTGGCGGCGTATACGTCTTCCAGGTTTCTCTGAACATGAAATATCGCTGCCTGCGCTGCCCGAACCGCGCCCGGTTCATCAAACCGCGGAAAACCTCCCGAAAAAAGCAACGTAGCCGCTTCCGGAACCAGGACAACCTCCTCCCCCAACTCCCGCCGAAATAAATCAGCCGCAGTGGTTTTTCCTCCACCCGGCCCTCCGGTTAACACGATACGACGGCGTCCATTTCCGTTCCGTGAAGCTTTTCCATTTTGTGAATCGACCATACTTTCCTTCTTTTGTGCATCCACCACACCGAAATCGGACAAAATAGAAACGATGGTTGCAATTGCCGCCACACGTCAATATGGTTGGCCGGCTATGACCGAAGACCTATTTCGCCTAGAACAAGAAACAGCCCGACGCCGCACTTTTGCCATTATTTCCCATCCCGACGCCGGAAAAACGACGTTGACCGAAAAACTCCTCCTGTTGGGAGGAGCCATCCACCTCGCGGGTTCGGTCAAATCGCGTAAAGCGAGTCGGCACGCTCGTTCGGACTGGATGGAACTCGAAAAACAACGCGGAATCTCGGTAACGACGAGCGTTTTGCAGTTTGATTATCACGGCCTGCGCTGCAACCTGCTGGATACTCCTGGACACCAGGATTTCAGCGAAGACACCTATCGTACTCTGACCGCCGCCGACAGCGCCGTGATGCTCATCGACGCGGCAAAAAGTGTCGAACCGCAGACCCGCAAACTATTTGAGGTCTGCCATTATGCAAAGTTACCGGTTATTACGTTCATCAACAAGTGTGACCGACCCGGACTTTCGCCGTTAGACCTGTTGGACGACATCGAAACAGCCTTGGGTATCCGTTCTTGTCCCATCAACTGGCCTATTGAAATCGGACCCAACTTTCGTGCGGTATACGACAGGCAAGCAGAAAGGCTCCATGTGTGGGATGAACAGGCCAACGAGACCATCATAGACGGCAATCTGGAAAGTGATGCCGTCCGAGATGTAATCGGAGCCGACGCAGCTCGTCACGTTGCCGAGGAAGTCGCTTTGCTGGATGTCGCCGGTGATCCATTCGACCTCGAACGGATTCGTAACGGCGAATTAACCCCGGTCTTTTTTGGCAGCGCCCACCGCACCTTTGGTATCCGCCCATTTTTGGATGCCCTGCTGGAACTGGCTCCCCCACCCGTGCTCCGAAATGTGGCCAGCGGCGACAGCGACCCCAATCGGTCCGACTTTTCCGGGTTTATCTTTAAAATCCAAGCGAATATGGACCCCCAACACCGCGACCGATTTGCGTTTTTACGGGTCTGCACCGGGCGTTTTTATCGGGGAATGTTGGTTCAACACCCAGCATCCCCCCAGAAATTGCGGATCACCAATCCCCATATCTTTCTTGCCAACGAGCGTATCTTAGTTGAAGAAGCCTGGCCGGGCGATGTGGTGGGTATTTTTGCTCAGGATTACTTTCGTATCGGCGATTCCCTGTATGAAGGAGCCAAAATCGTTTTCCGAGGAATGCCGACTTTTGCGCCGGAAAACTTTGCAACACTGCGGATTCCGAACGCACTCAAACGAAAACAACTCGACAAAGGGTTAGACCAGTTGGTAGCCGAAGGGGCTATCCAGATGTTTCGGCGTACGGGAACCTTTGAAGGCGAACCGATCCTTGCCGCAGTCGGCGAATTACAATTTGATGTGTTGTTGTTCCGGCTTCAAAACGAATACGGTGTCGAAGCCACGTTGCGACGCGAGCCCTTTACATTGGCCCGCTGGGTGTTTGGAACAGGCTTTGACCCCAAAAAACTCAATCACCTGGAGTCGGTAGCCTGTGTGAAGGACCGAGACGGCCGAGACGTGGTCTTACTTCAAGCCGAATGGTCTCAACGAATGGTATTGGACCGCTGCAAAGGTGTCGAACTGCTTGCAACCGCCCCTCCTTTACATTGAGTGTCAGGCGACAAATATGACGAACCCACAAAAGTCCGGTACGATATCCACGCGTTCGGGCCAACCGGTTCGGGCGCGTCGTAAATTCGAATGACAACGGAGACAAGATGCACTCCATCAACATTGTCCCGACATCGATTCTCCTGGTTGAAGATAACCTGGACGATGTTGAAATGACCAAACGAGCGTTGAGCCAGGGGCGTATCCGTAATCCGGTGTACGTGGTTCGCGACGGAGAGGAAGCGCTCCAGTTTTTACGTTACCAGGGGCCTTACGAAGGCACATCGCACCCCAGGCCCGGAATTATTCTGCTCGATATTAACCTGCCGAAACTCGATGGCCACGATGTGTTGCGGGCGATTAAAAACGACGCAGAACTCAAAGACATCCCGGTACTGATGTTGACCGTGAGCCAACGGGATGAAGACATCATCAAAAGTTATCAATACGGGACCAGCGTTTATATTCAAAAGCCGGTCGATTTTCGTAATCTTATCGACATTATTACCGGACTTGAGGATTTTGGCCTCTATATTACCGAAAGCACCCACGATTAACTCGTCGGGATCAACGCAGGCCGATGATTCCGCCGCCGATTTACTCTTTTTCCCCTACATAGGCTTCAAAACAATAATGGCGGGCGCCGGACTTGGGGGCCGTAACCGAAAAGGTGACGTCTTGTGATGAGGAGTCAAACCGGCTGGTGCTCAATTCAAAAAACGTTTCGGAAACATCGGATTTCACCAGTTGACCGATTTCTTCGTGACCGACCTGCACCGCCAACGTGACATCGGCTCCTTTTGCGGCACCCAAAATCTCATGCCGACCGACAATCATCTGTCCCAACGGGACATCCGGAAACCGTATCCTCAAGATACGGCGTTCTGACGGATGAGCCCAGATACACGCCCGAAGCCCGCCGATGTTTCCGACATGTGGACCGACATAATTCCAATCCCGTTTCGGGTCTAAAGAACACATCCACCGCCCCAAACTGGGCCGGTCGCAGGCTTCAATTTCACCGGACCGTTCATCCTCAAGCCAAACTTCGGCATCCCCAAGATGATCCAGAAAGGACCACTGCGTATGAACACCTTCGATTCGTCCTGGCGGGGAAAACCAATAAAACCACCCCAGCAAGAAAACCATTAAGATAACCGCCCCAATGGTCGCCCACTCGAAAACCCGCAAAAAGCGCGGCCGATTCACCCAGGTCACCGGAAAGAGTGTTGGCCGAATCGACATCGGGATCACCAAAACCCAAAACAAAGCCGATAACCAGCCGGTCGTTCGCTGCACGGGAGATTTGTTCCATTCGAAACGTAACAATCCGTCTTCGGAAGGACTGACGGTCATCAACCGCACAGCCATCCGCGGGTCATACACCGTAGGCTCCACGGCCAACGGTTGACCATTGAGGGTCGCTGTCCACCCGGGAAAATAAGCCACACGCAGCGTCACTTTGTCACCCGGGGTGACCTGCGACACGTTCAACACGACCTGTTCCCGTTCCCACTCGACCAACTCAACGGCGGCGGAACCCACCACTTCCCATGGTTCAAACCGGAAATCGTTTAGCTCAAACACCAATACCGGCGGGCCTTTGGGTGCAGCAAAGGTTTTGATAAGCTGAAATCCGATGTGATTGTTGTCACTTTTTCGCCGCGTGACGGCATATCGAACCCCTAATTTACGAAATGTCTCCGGATCCCACACGGAAAACCTGCCGGAAAACGTGTCCACCGGCATAAATCCGACCTTATACATCGGATGACCATTGAGCGGCGGAACCACACCCCACGTATGCAGATCATGATCGTCGACATAGGCGATACGATAAGGCTGCCCATCGTTAAGTGTTTTTGCGTATTCAAAAAACGAGACCAACGCCGGCCAATCCCATTCATCTTCGGCAAACCGGACTTTGGATTCACCACTGTCTCGCAACGTTTCCACCATAGGGGCAACCAGTGGAGCAAGACACAACGATGCCAAAAAAACAGGTGCCAAGGTTTTCCAGTGACTATCACCGTTGGGTTTGGTACGGATTTGTGTCCAAACGATAACAAGCGCCGTTCCAGCCAACAAAAACAACGGCAACTTGGCCATAAATAAAAACCGACGATAATCCAATTTTGCAAAAAACGGGTGAATGTCGAACAAACGTAGCTCAATCACCACGTGGGTCATCGACAACGCCACAAACACCCCTAAGATGGCGGCACAAAACATCGCCCCTTGGCGTCGGGTAACCAATGCCAAAACCGCCCCCCACAACCCCAAGAAAACCGGCAGCCCCAACGTATGGCGAAAAAAGGTACCGTCCAAAGCGCGTTCGGCTAAAGCCGCGGTGGTTTGCGGCGCATCGGCAAGGTTAAATAGATAATCGCCAAATCCCATCAGCGGAACATAAAAAAACGCACAACAAGCCGACAACAACGCCGCAACCGCCCCCCCCAACAACAACACCGAAGGCAGTTTGTGGAGTTGGGACACAGCCGCCATGATCACAGCGATTCCATAAGTGATCACAACAAACAACAACCCGTTTGGATGGCACAAACAAGCAACCGCGCCATATCCCGCCGCAGAAAAAACCGCTTGGACAACGCTGGAAGAAGACGGCGGGACGTCGACGACGCTCCCCAACCCGTACAAGGTGACCAAAGAACGAATCCCCAGGCATCCAAACGCCAGAGCTAAGAGTTGTCCCCACACCCCATCGACTATCGAAAACGACCACCCACCTTCGTTGAACCCACCTTTGTCTAAAACAAACAACAATGTGCCAATAAAGGCTGCGCCGCGTCCGACCAGCCTCACCCCAAGGCTGTAGATAGCCAACGTGGAAAACCACATCGCCAACGCAAACGCATGCGCATAAGTGGTCATCCAATCGAACAGCCCCAAGGTCAAAACCCGGTACAAACAAATCCACAGATCCACACCGGGCGGATACAACATATTGGCGGGATATCCCGCATGTAGGTCGTGGCTCCACCCCATGATGTCCAGGTCCGGCAACAGGCGTTCCCAAAGCACCCAGGCCTTAAATAGGTGAATCGGGTGGTCTCCCCGTAACGACATGTGGCCTAAAAACCAGGGCCAGCACTGCGCAACAATGACCGCGGTCAATAAAATCGGAAAAATCCAAGATTTTACCGACCGGGGTATCCAACCCACACGATGTGATTCGTCCGACCCAGCGGAGGCTCTCCCAAGGGCTGTGGACACCACGAGGGCGATGCCCAACCACTGTAGGGGTCCGGAAAAAAACCACCACAACGCGGCACCTAGGCCCATGGCAAACCAATGCGCAAGTTTCACACGATCCATCACCCCGCGGATTTTATTCCACATCCGACGCCTCCAGAGGCCAACTGGCTAACTTACGGTCACAACTGGCGACAACAAAAAGAGACCCACCGACCTGTTATGACATTGTAACCCAATTATCGACAACAACACTTGCGCGCTCACAAAAGACGCCGTATCGTTTCAATCATCACAGAATCCCGCCGACCACGGAAGACGTCCGTGGTGCCATTCTGGCGATTTCAATTTCACGGAGGGTGTTTACATATTTATCCTCGGCGAGCGAGACGATGGCCGTAGCGAGCCTGTTTTGCCGACCAAGGCCCACCGGAGGCGTGCCAAGCGGCACCGCGCGGATGGGCCGACCGAGGCAAGACGAGCGTAGTAGGCCATAGGCACGCGCAGCAGGTTCAATATTTAAACACCCTCAATGGGAGGTGCGTTGTGTCCAGTATCGGAAAAACGATCCTCAACAGGGTCAACAACGGCAAATTCGTTGCTGCGGCAGCGACAACTTATGCCAGTGCTGTCGCACAAAGCCTGATCCAACTTGCAACTTCTCTCGGTAAACCCCCAGCAGACAAAATGACTCTGGAGGAAATGATTATTTGGATCGGCAGTGTTCTGGAGGCATCCGGCGAAAAACTATACAACTCCGAAGAGGCACTGGGGATAGAACTTTCCGACGATGTCGAGCCGCGGGAAAAACGGGATCATGCCGTGCGTAAGGTGTCGGATATCCTCCAATCTGTACGGAACATGGACCCGGATCTGCCGGACGGTGCTTTGTACTCGCTCGGTTTGTCCAAGCCGGTTCCTTCTACTCCCGACTTGGTCTTGGCTTATGCCGAGCAGGCCAGCAAACTGATGTCGCTGTCCACCGAGTTGTATACCTTACCCAGTGGGGTGGTTTTCGCTCCGCCACAAACAAGCAAACTGCTCATTCCTTATATTGAAGAACTCAAGACCGCTATGGCGAAAGTGGTCCAGGAAGACAAAGAACACCAGGCGGTCCTTGAACAACGGGATATGACACTGGACCAATGGAATGACACCTATCAAGGCATTGCCGGCATCATCGAAGGTTATTGTCGTGTCGGCGGCCACGTTGCGTTGTCGGAAACCGTTCGCCCAACCTTTCGCAAAAAATCCGGCGACGAAGGCCCCCCTCCGTTGGGGACCCTGAATTCCTCGACCCAACCCGTCGACCCGAACGGCACTGCGCCGTAACTTTCCGAACCCGCTGCACAATCATGTAACCGATAGTGGATTCCGTTTTAACGGGTCGCGTGTTTGTAACCAAAACAGCGTTCCGTCATCGCTGGGACGGGTTCAAATTGGAAAATGACCCGACTTGGTGTTACGCCGTCGTGATCTTTTCACAAATTTACCCTCGGTCGGTTTAACGGATCGCCTTGTTGGGCAAAAAGAACACGTCCCTGGTTTAACAGAACACGATCTTTTTCCAACCTAAGCCGGCCTTGGATTACAACGTCGCGTTAACTTGCTGTTTGGCCACGATTTTTGCCGTTATCCGAAAATCGACTTGGCGAAAACCACAACCGGATTGGCTTGAGCGGAGTAAAACGGATGTCGGACCTTGATTTGTAATTCGACGGGCAGCAATATCGCGCCGCAGGGTATCCCTTTCCGGGTCCATGAGCACCCCAACAATCAGGAGGTTTTATGAAAAGTTCAGCTCTTTTTACACGAATCCGGCAGATGGGTTTTATTGTGGGAATGTGGGTCGTCTTTTTTGGCTCGGCTTCCGCCGGTGCCCAAGTGACATCACCACAAGACAGTCGGGCCATCAGCGGCGGCGAATCCCGAACTTTGAACGGGCATCATTTTATTTCTCCCCTGTATTTTTTAAGCCCGTTTACAAATGGATCGTTTTCTTTCAGCCAGGGTTTCGGCGTTTATCAATTTGATTTTGTCGGCGTTTTGACCGGCGAGGATAAACAATCGACTATTTTCTTATACAATCAACGTCTTGGAGCCGAAATCGGCATTTTGAATCAGGCGACCATCAATGTTTTTGCGATGGGGAACGCCGCGATGGCGGGCGATTTGGAGGATATTTTGGCAATCGGCGGAATCACCGACTTTGGCGCCGGAGGCGGTGTAAAAGTACGGATTGCAACCTTGGAAGACATCGGCATGCAGTTCGCCCTGGCAACCAACGTAGGGTATTCCCGTACGCTGAATATTCAGCCAATCGCCTTGTTGAATCAAACCATCGACTCCCTGATCGGTGGACAAAGTGACCTCGTTGAATCCCAATTGATCGTCACTTCGGATTCGTTAAGCATCGATCCGGTCTTCACTGCGGCATTCGGTACGGGACCCTTCGGAGCCCAAGTCGGTATCGGCTTCCCGGTGTTCTTGGGTCTCGGAAGTGGTGGCGACACATCCTATGGCTTAAGCCCCGGCTTACACTTGGCGTTCGATTTGGGCCATTACAGCGAGTTTTCGCCGATCGCATTGACCTTTGAATATCAACTCGTGGAAACGCTGAGCGATGACGGCGGGACCCAACACAACATCGCCGGTGGATTTTATTATTCGGGAAGGCGTGATTTATCGGTAGGACTCACTGCGGGCGGAAACTTTATGGAAGATCTGCGCCTTATTTTCGGTACGATCAACCTTCAGTATTATTTTTAGGGGATAACAGGTTGTCGTAACGCGATTTCACGTGACCGACGGACCGTTGATGCCGCTTTCGTACCCACGGATAGGTGAGGATCCCAAGGCCAAAGGCGATGGAACAGTACGCACAGTATAGCCAATGCAAAGGAATAGACTTCAACGCGAACCACGGGCCTCCGACGTCAACTAAGTAGGCATAAAATCGACGGTTCAAGACACACACAGCACTTAGACTGACCACGACAAGACCCAAAGCGGCTGTACCAGGCACCCAACCGGTCACCCCGGAGACCATGGCAGCGGCTGCGAGCCCTACCAACGTTACCGACAACCGATGATCCCAGCGCAAATTCAGATCGTTTTGCATTTTTTGGGAACGTAAACAGAGGTGTGTCCAGGGAACTCCTCGTTGCCAGACATCGGTTTTGATAAGTTCCCACAAGGCCCAACGTTTGCGGTGTGAAACCACCAACTCGCGGTCCAGTCGAATGGTGCCTCCCGCTTCGACAAGGCGCATTCCCAATTCGATGTCTTCGATAGAAGGCCGCCGATACAACACGGTATCAAATCCGCCGAGTTGCCTGAATCGTTCGCTGCGAATCACACCACATCCTGTCCAGAACGTACTTGCATACGTTTTTCCCTGTTGATGCACAAACCGGTGAAACAAGTTCTTAAACCGGCTCACCGTCGTGATTGCTTCCGGATGGGCACAGTAACTTCCAATCAGAGCGTCTTCGTGGGGATGTTGGT
Organism: Myxococcales bacterium; assembly: GCA_013360285.1. Classification (GTDB taxonomy): domain Bacteria; phylum Myxococcota_A; class UBA9042; order JABWCM01; family JABWCM01; genus JABWCM01. The sequence continues at coordinate 9,634 of JABWCM010000013.1, read as the reverse complement.
GATCCCACGTTTCGATTCGATCCAGGGCATCGGAAGCCGGCAGAGTATCGGCATCAAAAAATATCAAAACCGCGCCCGATGCAGCTTGGGCGCCGGCATTCCGAGCGGCAGCCGGCCCTTGGTTTGCAGCTAATCTTAGTAGTTTAAGCCCCGCAATCCCGTTCAAAACAGCCGCAGTGGAATCGGTCGACCCGTCGTCTATCACAATGACTTCGGTGTTTCGGCGTAAAGCCATAGACGCCAACCACGGCGCCAGTTTTTCGAGATACCGCTCGGCGTTGTAAGCCGGAATGACAACGGAATAACGAATCGGTTGCCGACTGCCAATTAACGCTGGGTTTCCGTTGGTTTCCACCGGCTCGCTGTTGAGATACCGCTTGCTCTCCAAAGGCGTTTTCCTTAGTCTCTTTTCATTGTACGGCTGAAAGCGCCATGGTTTTCTCCAACCCAAAAAGGAACCCAATGAACACGACATTTTATCATCGATGGCTTCGCATTACCTGGTTTGTCACCTGCTTGGCCATGGGCATGCTCCTGCTCGGAGGAGCCAAAAAAGGTTGCACAAAAATCGAACCACAACAACCCATTTGTGACACGCCCGTCGATTGCGAAGGGTTGGCGAAACCCGATTGTATCGGCGAATGGTCCTGCGAACTCGGAGAATGTAAATTTAACTGCACACCCCAAGAAACAACTTGTTTCGGAGACTCCGATTGCGCCGACGGCCAGGCGTGTGATTTTTCGGTATGCAAAGAGCCCACCTCGTCGAATTGCGCACCGGGGGCACCCTGCCCGTTCGTGATTGCCTGTATGGGAGTCTGTAAAGACGGTCCCCCTCCCACCGGCGAATGCCAACAGGACAGCGATTGTGCTGCCGACCAGGTGTGTAATGTGACGTGTTCCGGCTGCGCTTGTTTGCCGGGTCAACCCTGTGACTGTGCGGCGCCTGAATGCACAGGACAATGTGTACCGAAGACCGATCCCCTTGCTTGTTACAGCGACGCGGATTGCAAACAGGGGTACAGTTGTGTTTGTAAACCGATTTCCTCTTGCCCCAATTGTTTGGTTGCCTGCATCGGGGAATGTATTCCGCAACCTCCGTCCGACAATCAATGGTGGGTCAGTTGTGGTACGCCGGTTTGTGGCGGATATACGCCCAAGCCTGGAATCCCCGCGTGTAAGGGTCAAAACCCCGGTGAAGCCTGTTTTACACCCGGCGGTCAATGTGATCTGGTGGGAAACACGTGTAATCAGACGTTGATCTGTACCAACTACGATCCCACGCTTGACGGATGCCCCAAATCCCAGGTCGAATCCAAAACGGCCATACGGATTATCGACAACGCCGACAAAACACGGGTTTATGAAACCCTACAAAGCCTTCCTTTGGCTTCCTACACCTATAAAGATGATCCCAATCAAACCATGCGGTTGGGCTTTTTGATCGGCCACGGCGGCCCACAAGACGCCGTGTTGCCCAGTGGTGAACGGGTGGATTTGTATGCGTATACGTCGATGGCCATCGCCGCACTTCAGGCGCAGGCGCAGGAAATCGACCGGTTAAAAACGACGGTCCAAACGTTGACCGAGCAGGTTGACGCTTTGAAGGCAAAGGCCGCGAAATAAGTTACGGCGTGGTCAACAGCCGGATCACGCCATGATTTTGGCTGAAGACGCCACCACGGCTCGACGCGGCAACAACCGCAGCGATTGAGTCACCATCTTGTTCATCCAACCCGCCACCGTGGTTCGACTTCCTGCGAACAATCCATCCAGACCAACCCGGACACATTCGTCGGACGCCATCAAGAATTTCTTCTGCCAGTCCTGCAACTGATGTCCTGCCACATCCATAAACTCCGTGGCGGTGGCACCGGGACAGAGGCAGCTCACGTGAACACCCTGCTCGGCCAACTCATGGGCTACTGCATCTGAAAGACTAAGAACATAGGCTTTGGTTGCAGCGTACGTTGCGTATCCAGGAATCGGCATAAACGCGGCAACGGATGCAACATTGAGGATATACCCTTCTTTGCGTTGGCTCATGGCGCCACCGAAAAGATGGGTCAGTTCGGTTAACGCCAAGATGTTAACGTGTATCTGTTCTTGGAGTTGATGTGACGTCTGGTCTAAAAAGGTTTTGTGCACACCCAGGCCGGCATTGTTGATGAGTACCGTGATGGGTTTTCCCGACCCTTCCGTGGCAGCAAACAGATTTGCGGGAGCGCCGTGTTTTGACAAATCCTGAGCAAGTACGACTACTTCAACTTTGTATTGTTCACGTAGCGATTGCGCAAGTTTATCCAACCTCTCTTTTCTTCTGGCAACCAAAACCAACGAAGCGCCCATTTCAGCCAATTGTAAGGCGAACTGTTCGCCCAATCCTGCGCTGGCTCCTGTCACCAGTGCCCATTTTCCACTTAAGTTGTTCATTTGTTAACCTTAAATTCCATATTTTTTTCGTTTTCGCCACAAAGTAGGACGAGACATTCCCAAACTTTCCGCGACTTGTCCAATGTTGTTTCCGTATAATTCCAATGCTGCGCGTATTTTTTGCTCTTCGGATTGAGAAAACGGTTTCCCGGCATCCGGATTTGTCGCAGTCATCTCCTGGTTCTGAAATTCGAATGGCAACTCACTTAAGAGTAGTTCTTTACCACGACCAACGGCAAAGGCGTAATCCACCACATTTCGCAGTTCACGTATATTGCCCGGCCAAGGATGGCGGTACAACGCCCGCATTACATCGGGGGCGATTTGATCGATAACCCGTGGACCGATTACATTGTTTTTGCCAATGAAGTACCAAAGCAGCAAATCGATATCCCCGGTGCGCTGCCGCAACGGCGGCAAGAACAGGGGTACTACCCGCAGCCGGTACAACAAATCTTCGCGAAACCGACCCGCGGCTACTTGTTCACGCAACGATCGGTGTGTCGCCGCAACAACCCGCACACTGAGTTGCAGTGGGCGGGTTCCGCCAACCGGCACAACCCGACGTTCTTCGAGAACCCGCAACAATTTTGCCTGCATGTCATAAGGTAGTTCGGCAATTTCGTCGAGAAACAACGTGCCTTGGTTGGCCTGCTCAAACAACCCGGCACGATTTTGAACGGCACCTGTAAACGCGCCGCGCACATGGCCAAACAGCTCACTTTCCATCAGACTGGGGGTCAATGCGGCACAGTTCACCGCCACAAACGGACCTTTGTGGCGATGGCTCAGCGCGTGGACTGCTCGGGCCACCAATTCTTTCCCGGTTCCGCTTTCGCCACGGATCAACACACTGGAGTCGGTTTCGGCAACGTTGCGAATGATTTGAAATACCTGGTGCATGGCTTTGTCACGGCTCACCATGCCATAAAACGTAACGGCTTCCTCTCTGGTGGCCACCGCGAAGGATTCAACGGTTTGGGCAGCCGGCACCAAGACCTCAATTCCTCCTACAAAGCGGCCGGCATCATCCCAAAAGGCTCTCGCGTGTTTGTGGACCTTAACCGGCACTCCGGTCGACGAATACAGCACCATCGGTTTATTGGAAATGGAGTTATGTTCAGAAATACCACAGCCTTGCACACATTGATGACACCGATTGGCGCGTAAACAGGAGCCGTTTAACACTTCATCGGCCCGGTAACCCAATAAACGTTCTGCACCGCTGCTCCACAAAATCACGTTTCGGTCCGCATCCACGGCAAAAACCGCCGCATCACCGACCAGTTCCGCCAACGTGCACAACACCGCTTGGGGTCCAACATCCTGGAGCCAATCACGAAAACCCGATGTGGTATGCGCCAGGAGTCGTTCGGTCATTTCATTCATGTTTCACCATGTTTCACAGGACGAATCGGGTGTGAAATAACGTGATGAAACCACCTCGTCAAGTCCGCAAAAAACCGGTCATCGGCATCGCCAAAGCTGGCATGGTTTGTGCTTTGGGATTCAGCAATGGCTGGGGGATACCACAACAAATCGACTTGTTTAGGAGATCGGCATGATTTTCCGCCAACTTTTTCACCAGGAGTCAGGCACCTATACCTATCTGTTGGCCCGCCGGCGCGGCGGCGAGGCGATCCTTATCGACCCGGTTTTGGAAGATACCGACAAATTGCTTAAATGGATCCATGAGTTGGATGTACGATTGATCCAGGCTTTTGACACCCATACCCATGCCGACCACATCACGGCGTTGGGTGCGTTGCGGGATCGGACCGGGTGCGACACGGTTATTGGCCGAGAAAGTTACGCGGAATGTGCAACGATTCGGGTGCAAGATGGACAAATTCTCGATATTGACGGCCTTAAATTACAGGCGATTTATACGCCGGGGCACACCGACGACAGCTATAGCTATTTTACCGACGGCCGGGTTTTTACCGGGGACACCCTGTTGATCCGAGGAAGTGGTCGAACCGATTTTCAAAACGGGAATGCACTCGCCCAATATGATTCGATTTTCAACAAGTTGTTGGTGCTGCCGGATTCGACCTTGATGTACCCGGGGCATGACTATCGAGGCTTCACGATGAGCACAATTGGCGAAGAGCGGCGTTATAACCCACGGCTACAGGTTCGTAATGCCGAAGAATATGCCCGGTTGATGTCTCAGCTTGTTCTACCCAACCCACGATTGATGGACACAGCGGTGCCGGCCAACCGAGCATGTGGACGAGCTGCTTAAACACCGACCCGCCGCAGCAACGTCACCAGATCGTCGCCGTCGCGATAAAAATCGGGAATCCGGCCGCACTCGATATAGGACAAATCCAAATAAAACCGTAACGTTCCGTCGTAGCTTTCCTTTTTGGAGGTCTCGACGCGGATATTTTTTGCCCCTTCTTGGACAATCGTCGTTTCAAAAGCACCATGGAGTGCTTTTCCGATACCCCGCCCCCTGGCTATGGGGTCAACGGCTATCCAGTAGAGATCATAGGTATGCTCGGTCATAGGAGTTTTGCCGTAACAAAGATACCCTAGGCGGGCTTCGTCGGTACCCAAGGGCTCTACAGCAACAATACATCGGTAACCCGATTGAAGTGGGCGGGCAATTGCTTCATCAAGAAGTTCAATCGCTACGTCGACTTCGTCGGGCGTAAAATTCTCAATACGCCTCAATAGCGCTACCAATGGTTCTCGATCTTGTGGAACGATAGGTCGAAGATGCATTCTTTTCTCGCGTAATGGCGCCCGCGAGGATCGACAAGACCAGGGCGGGGTAAGAGACACCAATACTTTCCATGGCCAAAGCGAGGCCTGCTGTCGGATGCAGATCACAATTTGGGTTGACGTCCATCAACCGCAATTCACCACGTTTATCAACTCGTAAGTCCACTCGGCCATAACTGGTCGCCCCAAGAGCCAAAAATGCGGCTCGTGCCAGACGGCGTGCTTTGTCTACCACGGCTCGTTCGGCGATATTGTGGGCTGGAACCGAACGGGCGGCATATTCCGGCGTTCCTTCGACCCATTTGCAGTTATAAGAAACAATGGGGGCGAAACCGTCGGGAAACGAAAATTCAATGGCTGTTGCGACTCCTTCGCCGTCCCAGGGATTGGGTGCAAATGCGATATTCAATTCCGGGCCCGGGAGGTATTCTTCGACCATCACAGGTCCCGGGACTTCTGTCCAGACCGCTTCCACCCGGTCAACCAACTGTTTACGATTGAATACAATCGACTGCTGGCTGATACCGACGGACGCATCGGCAAGCGCGGGTTTGACAAACAGCGGATAGTCCAATGCACCCGGAAATTCGTGAGGAATGACGTCGGGATGTTCCACCACAAACCCAAGCGGAACGGGCAACTGATGGGCAAGCAATCGACGGCGGGCGAGGTGTTTTGCGGCACACAGGCGTAACGCCCGGGGCGCATTGCCGGTATAGAGAAGTTGGTTGAACTCCATCCATTCCGCGGCTTCCGCTTCACGGCGTGGATCCCGGCTGATCGATTCTACTAAGTTAAAAACCACCCGACCCGAAGTTGCCAGAAGTCGACTCTGCTCAACCGCGTCCCACCGCCGAACGGGAGCCAGCCCCACCGAAATGTCCGCGGCTTCCAAAACCGCGCGGATTTCCAGCGCCACATCCACAACTTCAGCTTCGGCTTCAGATGGCGGGGGTTCAGAATCATCTTGTGCGGAATCGTCGTTGAACAGAATCGTAACGGATTCCATGCCGGTTGAAGAAGTCAAAAAGGAAGGGTTTTGCAACGGGATTCTCCGACGAAAACAGTGGAAGTGCTCGCTACAACGCTTGCACAGGGTACGTTTTACCACGTCTTGTGTGCATTCCAAGGGGCGTGTTGACGATTTTGTTAAATGACTGAAATCCGCTCACAACATACCAACATTACGCTGATTGTGATCCGTGTTATTGCCGGTTCCGACAACGGAGAATCACAACGTGAGGATCGTAAACGTATGGTTACCCGGTCCAACTTGAATACGAACAGGAAATGGTGTACCCACACCAAACATCCAACCAGATTCCAGACCATCCAATTCTTCGATAGTATTTACCATCGGCATGGATTTATTTCCGTCCAAAATCATCGTCGGTGCCTCTCCTTCCCACCAAACCTCCAAAATGGCCCCATGCACAAACAGTTCACCTGGAATCACCGACACGATAACCGCTTCGCCGGCATGGTTTTGAGCAATGACGGTATCGTCATACAGGACGAAATTAGACCCCTGACCCGGCACAACTCGGACCCATAACTTACCGGGATCGTTAGCAAAACTATCTATGGTTTCCGGAAAGTCGGTTTCCACCAACGTGTCGATTGTCGGACGCAACAGGGGAACCACTCCGCCTTGCCGAATATACAAAGGTAATTTCCATAACGGCGCGTCCACCATCATTTTCTGCGGACCACCGAACATTTCTCCGGTCCACCAATCGACCCATTGACCCTCAGGAAATACCACCTCCCACTCGACCACGCCCGGTTGTACCACGGGTGCTACGAGGAGATCGTCGCCAAGCATATACGTGGTTTGGGGGTGAAAACCGAGATCGGGAAAAGCGAGTCCCAGCGGCCGCTGAATCGGGCGGCCATCCTCCAGCAGCCGGTGCGCATAGGTCCACAATAAAGGAAACAATCGTAAATGAAGGCGGGTGTACGTGCGGTACCAGTCCAGCATTTCGTCATCAAATCCATTTTCCGGCGTATATTCCCAGGCCACATCGCTGCTGCCCATGCCGATTTGCATCACCGTAGACAATGCCGTCTGTTGAAACCAGCGCGTAAACAACTCCTTGTTGGGTGGAGTATGCCGATAGCCGCCCGTATCGGCGCCATAAAACGGAAAACCGCTGGGACCAAGGCTCAGGCCGGCAATGATCGATGCGGGCAACCCACCCACCGCGTTGTACGTAGTCCCGTCTGGTTTGGTCACTTTTTCTTTGTGCCAAGCAAAGTTGGCGTCCAGGTCGCCCGGCCAGATGACAAGACCGAGCGTCTGCTCACCAAAACGTGCCGCTCGGCACAACAAAAAGCGGTCGGCGGCGGGAAGCAGGTCGGCGTACATGCCGTGGTAAAGCGGTTGAAATCGCATATGCATGGTCCGTTCGTCGCTTCCGTCGGCAAATTTCCAGATATTTCGAAGCGGACCGGCGCCAGGCACAACATCTTCGCCATAATCGAGTTTGAATCCGTTGATTCCCAGGTCGATATACGTCGCCAGTTGTTGTTTCCACCACGTGACAGCCGCAGGCAGAGTGACGTCGATCGGGCGCCCCCATCCATTAAAAATCAGACCTACCGTGGGTGGATAGTACCCGGATTGGTTAGCAATATCCCGTAATGATTGTGTATGTTCGCTTTTTTCATCAAGATAGGGGGTGTGCCACAAAGCGGTACGAAAACCGAGCGCTTTGAGTTTTTGAATCATCTGTTGAGGATCGGGAAATTGAGCGGGATGAAAGTCGAACGTGTTGACTGCCGTCGCATAGGGGCGGTCAATCCAATAACCCACCGTTGCCAGATCCAGCGCCCGAATGGTTTCGATGTCCGACTCGACTTGAGCCTGGTCTTCGTTTTCATCACGCCACACCCAGGGTCCCAAAGCCCACGGGGCGGGTAATACAGGCTTACCGGTGATGTCGTAATATTGCCGTGTGACATCAAGCGGGTGCGATTCAGTAAAAATCCAAGATTTGAGCCCTTCATTGGCACCAAGACCTGGTCCAATCACCATGTCGACCCTTTCCGAATCTTCTGTGGCTACAACAAACACACCGGGATACAAACTTTCGACAAACCAACCCCATCCACGAGTACCAATCAGAAAAGGAATGGGCACGTGGGCCTCGTTGTAAGCACTTTCGACCATCAAATCCGGTTCCATTTGCATGGCCCGAACCGTTCCGCGGTGTTCGGGACGGTCGAACCATTCACCGAGACCATAAAATCCTTCTGACTCGTCCACGCGCGCACGAATACGTAAATACGCAATTTTGTTTTCTTTTTCCAACGGAACCCACAAAAAAGAAAACCGATCCGGCGCCTCGGATTGAAATAGAACAGTACCCGTGATTCCGTTGCCGTAATCGAGATTCAATTGAATTGAAGTATCCGTTGCAGCGGTGATTTTCCAACCGATGGGTTCCAGCCAGTTTGGCACTGGAGGTTTGTCCAACAACCACTCGGGGGCAAACAAAGGATAGGGATCGTAGTTGATGGAATCGACAACTTCTTGGAGTTCACCCAGCAGAAAACCGTCCCCGAGCAAACGAAGACGTACGTCACCGTCCCGCACAAGCGTCACCGACCGCTCACCGGCGTCAATCAAGAGGGTCGAATTGCCGCTGCTTAGATTTGCGGACTGTGGCACAGACCGACTTGTTGAATCGGCAAAGATGTCATTGGAGACCGTATTGCTGTCGTCTGATACTTGGGAGTCTATCCCAACAAGAGCGTCACCATCAACCATATCCGACGAGGGTGTTGTGGTATCGTCGGCCACATCGACTACAGGAAACTGGCCGTCGTTAGCCGTTTGAACCTCCAAGAATACATCGGGGGGATGGGTATCCTCTGGCTCAGACTCCGCGCCGTTGTTGCAGGCCACAAGAGTGCAACTAGCCAATGCGCACCACCACAACCATCGTTGGAAATCCCGCATAAACGTCCTTAATGAAAGTAAGTTATGGACCAATAGCGTAAAGTTTACCGGAAGAATCACCAAAAAAGACGTATCCGAGCGCAATGGAGGGTTGAGCCGTAACGGTGCCGGTCGTGGCAATGGTCCATTTGGAGTTGCCTGCAGAATTGAGAACGGCAAGCTGTTTGGCCGTAGTGCCAACATAAATATCGCCATCCAGATCGATTCCATGCGGACTGGAAACAACCGGACCCTTGGACCAAACGGCTGCCCCCAAAGAGGACGAATAACGTACTATTCCGTTGGTCTGGTCACGTGCAACAAGGATGTAATCAAGTGGGTTACAGCATTCATAACCGGTATTAAAAATGCTCAATCCCGTTGGTTTACCGGTAAACGCCCCGGTGGCTCCCGCCAATCCGGACATACTGAACAAACCAACTACCGACGTACGCGCGGCGTAAATCGAACCGGACTCACCGATAGAAAGAACCGTATCGGCAACCGCCTGCCCGCCGGAAACAG
>JABWCM010000426.1 GCA_013360285.1 Myxococcales bacterium | reverse complement strand
GTCACTTCCGGCTTGAAGCGGACCCGGTGAGATTCTAGTGCATGAAAAGAGTGATGGGAAAACGCGCCAACAAAAAGACAAGTTTTACATGGCAATGGGACGACTGCCCCGGAAGTAACTTAAGAACATCGAAAACAACTTCGCAAATCCTGCTGTGGCGCCCGCGGCTACCAAAGCGCCCGAGGAGTGAAAAACCACGGCATGTCCGGCTGCGGTGGCCGGGCATTGCATGTGTAACATCGCCGCTCCAACCAGCCCCCCGACGGCGCCCACCATTGCCGCCGTGAGCCACGGAAGCCCGCCGCGATAAATCACCAACGGCAACGCAGCAAACAATCCGACAACTCCTCCCATGATGAGGCACATCACTCCCGCACGGAAAGCCGGTCCAGCTCCATCGTCAAACAATCCGGTTGTGTGTGTAGACGCACCCAGCCACTCCACAAAACCAATACCAGCCACGCCGGCCAATACCGCACCCAACGTCGCTCCGGTGCCGCGCGTTCGCAAAAGGTGCAGACCAAACAATGCCGCCGCCGCCAAATAGATTACCGGCCCAAACGCCAACCCTGGAGGTCGATCATGACCGCCGCCCGGACCCCCCATCATGGTCATCAAACCGGCAACCGCAGCAATGGCGGAAGCAGCCCATAGCAGCTCATTTTTCCAACCACCTGGCCAATTTAAGCGGTTACCGTTGGGAGTTGGTGCGGAGGCGTTTGCGGGATGCAATATTCGCTGTCGAAGCGCCTGTGTCACGTTAGGTTCCGAGTGCACAGTCAACGAATCCAGCGCAGCAGAGGCTGCTCGCACATCTTCGTCGGCCTGGTCAGGTGCCACTTCAAGCATGATCATGTTGCGTAGTGCCGCAAAACGTTCGGCTGGATATGGCACATCCGCCACATTGTCCAGAAATTCAAAACCGGCGCATATTTGCTCCTGTTCTTCAATCGACGGGTGTTCCGATTCCCCGTGGTTGCCCCACAAATCCTGGATTTGACTCTCCTTGTCGTTTTTTGTGGTCATGGTTGTCTCACTCGCGGTGCTCTTGTAGAAAGGCCGCAATGGCTTTGTAACCACGGTGGGCGCGAACACGTGCTGCTCCGGAGGAAATCCCAAGCACCCGAGCAATATCGTCCATGCTCAAGCCCTCAATTTTATGTAACAAGACCGCTTCGCGTTGCTCCTCGCTAAGTGACTCAATGGCTTGTTCCACCAGTTCAAGTTCCTGAGTTGAGCCCGAAATAGAAGGGGATATCGCATCCCACGGAAGTTCACCGTCGAGAGTCAGATCCGCAACATTTCGTTTTGATTTCCTCAGTTCGTCCCGTAACGCGTTGTGCGCTATCGTGAACGCCCACGGTGCGACCCGTTCTCCGTCTTTAAACAGATCTTTCGCCCGATGGAGCTTTAGAAACGTGATCTGCACCAGGTCTTCCGCTAAAGACTGGTTCCGCACAAGCCGCAGCAAGTATCGTAGAAGCCGCGGCGCCAATGCGTCAAACAGTTTCGCAAACGCGGCCGTATCTCCCCCCTGATACTGAGTCATCCAACGTTCCAACATCTCGTCATTTTGCGGTGTGGCAGTTCGGTTAGTGGTCATGTGCCTTTTTCATCAACTTGTCTTCTGCCTCACAACAATGTTGAGTTACGTTGCCACGGTTGAAATGTTTCACTGCTACATTTTATGTGCTGTTTTTTCTTCAACATTCAGCAAAAGTGGAATCGCATTGTCATTCAGAGAGTCAGCGAGAATAAGGGAGTGACCCTGGTCGAGCCGATCTTGAGTCGGATCGGCCGGGACCAAACAGAGGAATATCGGGAATATTCCGCAGGGCCGGGAATGGACAAGGCAGCCTAAATTAGCCGAACAGGGTTCACTTATCTATTTCCGCTGACCCTCTCAGAGGGTGTTTGGGAAAAAAATAACGGCGAGCGAGACAATGGCCGTAGCGAGGCGGGCCTGCCGACCGAGGCCCACCGGAGGCGTACCCGAAGGTACGCTGAGGATGGGCCGACCGAGGCAGGACCGACGCAGTAGGC
>JABWCM010000225.1 GCA_013360285.1 Myxococcales bacterium | reverse complement strand
CCGAGTCATATCGGGAATATGGCGCAGGTTTTTTTCTGGGCAGTGGGGCCAAAAGCATCCGTCCAAGTTCGTTCAGCTATTGTTTCACAAACTCTCTGCACACAACTCACCGCTGTTGATGGAAACATTTGTGAGAACTCCAGATCGGCATGTGGTATAAAACTTGCTGCAATTGCTGCCGGCGTGGGGGAGGTACAACCATGGAGGATTCGATGAAATCGCAATCACACAGGATCAAAAAACCGGATCGGGCAGGAAGAAAAAGTCGCCTTAGGTGGCTGGTGTTTTTTAGGGGAATTTTTGGCCAGCGGAATTTGAGCCGAATCGTTCGGAAAAATCCTGAGTCATATCGGAAATATGCCGCAGGGATTTTTGCGGGCGAGGCGGTCAAAGGCCGCCAGGACAAAAGTTTCATCAAAAAACACCAGTCACCTAGCCCTTCGTGGTGGGCGATTTTGGGTTTGGCACTTCTGCCCGGCTGCACCACCTTGGGCCCCATGCCCGGGATGACCATGGCCAGCTATATTCCCCAATCGCGACCTGGTGTCGAGCTTCAAGCCGCGATGGTTCCTGGGGCTTATCTTAGCGATGCCGTCAAGGAGGTGGATGGAGACAACAATGCCGCTAATTTAGGAGGATTGGGACAACTTGCGGTTCACTTCAACCCCGGGGAATGGTTTGGAGAAGCTACGGGAATCACGTTTGGAGCCCGTGTGGTGACAGGGGGGGATTCCCACCCCATGGTCGAGCCCATGATTCGGTATCGCCGCTATATCGATCCCGACAACCGATTTGCCGTCGGGGGCGTGTTATACGGTACTTATAATGATGGGGAACACGACGGGTCTAGTTTTGAAATGGCGCGGTTCGGGGGCGAAGTGGGTCTCGACGTTCGGGTGACACCCGCCAACAGATGGATCGAAGTTCACGTGACCTCCGGCGCCTCGGCAACCGGAACCTGGGCAACCGGAAAATATTGCGCACGGGAAGACGGATACGCCACCGATTGCGACCCGGAAGCGGGGATTTTTTCCAACCGAAAAGCCGACGTAGCCGGGGTATTTCCGGCGGCTTTCGTGGGTTTGTCGGTGGACTTGTTTCGCGACATACCGGTTCTCCACGGGATGCGACTGGGAGCGACGGCAGCAGGAGGTACCTACCCCTACCTCGGGAACGAAGAAGAACCGGGCTCCAGTGCATGGTATGGGTTCGGGTTGGACTTTTCGGTCGCGTTCGGCGCTCAATAGCCCTGTTGCTATCCTGCAAGTTGTTGCATCGGTTACAAATCTCTCCCCACTAACAAACAAAATCGTCACAAGGACGATTTTGCCCATGTTGCACTTCGGTATCTCCCCATACAATCGCGGTCAGAGCAAAAGCGAATCCTTATCCGGATTCCGAACGCTTGGCACGAAGGGACACGTTTATCGTTTGCCCTTCATTTCGAACTAGTGCGCGTAACTCCCTGGATACGCACCGGAATTACCCATCATGAATGATACGCAAATGCGGAGAAAATCGATGTTCGGACATGGAAGTCATTTCTCAAATTGTCTCAAACCAAACACTATTTTGCCGGCTTTTCTACGCCGGCCCGGCACACTGGTGGCGAATTTGTTTATTTTTGCGATGACCGTATGTTTCGTTGAAAACGTGAACGCGGCACCAAAATCGTTTCCGTCGGGATCACTGGTTATTCCAATGGACACAACTTATCAAAACAACGGCACACTCAAGGCATTCGGGCTTGTTTACAAACTTCTGCAAGCCGATATCCCGGTTTATTGGCTTATCGAGCCGACAAAAAACTTCGGCGGAGCGGATTTTGTAACGAGCGCTGTGGATACCGCAAGCGGGGCGGTCATCAATCAACACGGATATCGGGGCGGACCATTTGCAATTGATGAAAAAAACAGCGAACAAGCGATGCCCATCATTGCCGCTTGGAAGCAGAGCCACATTACCGCGGTACACAAAACAACCACGTCGTTTACCGCCCATGTCCGCCGAACTCTGACAGCGGCACCCACGATTGCGATTTTTGCCGATGGAAATGAAATCATCGCTTTTGAGTATCTCAACGCCGCCGCGATACCTGATTCCACAGGAAAATCGTGGCCGACCAAAAAAGCGGCAACTTATCCACTGTACCCAGACGTGCTGAGCCCGGCGTTGGTGGCGGGACCGTCGGCGACCAACCATCAAGATGGGGCGCTGTTTGATACATCCGGCAATCCGAAATTTTGTCAAATCGCATCCATGCATTGGGGAGTCAACGATGCCACCAACGCCGTAGTTGGCGAATATCGTTCATTTTTGCAACATCCGACCCATCTTGTTGCGGAATGCCAAGCGGTCAATGCGATTGAGAACAACCCATTGGGACGATTTCTGACCACAAACGGAATCGCAATCGCCTCGGCGCCCAAGAATGTGTCGGTGCTCAACCCTAGCCTGGCATTTGTGCAATTTGATGGAGCATGGGGGATTGTGGGTGGGAGCGAACCGGCGTTTAAGTTGCCGGTGGGAAGCCAATACTATGATACCAACGTGGTCATGATTACCGACGCGGCAACGGGCGTAGGCAAGGGAGACGTATGGATGACCGGATATATCGACGGGGCGTGCCCCATATTGCTGTCCGGAGACGAAGCCGCTTGCGAGAAAGGCAAAGTGAGTTATCTCGGTGGGCATGCTTACGATACAGCAGTCCCCATTTCGTCCAACCCCGATACCAATGGGGCGCGGGTATTTCTCAATTCCATGTTTGAAGCGGAATGTGTGGCGTCGTTTGGGCAACCCACCATCACGTTCACCATGGATTCGCCGGCGACCACATTGTCTCCCGTGTGGACCAACACCATTGTGGTGGAAAATGCCGGACCGGGAACAATGAGTGCTGCAACTCTTACGGTAACGATTCCCCCGGGCACTACGTTGACCACGGTTCCCAATGGCGCAACTTTTGACCCAATAACAGGTACGTTGACGTGGGTTTTGGGCGTATTGCCGGCGGGTACGGCGTTGGAATGGGTGATCGAAATGGAGGCGGCAGATTATGGGGTTTATTTTAGCGAAGCAACGCTCCAATACGTGGTGGGCGCAACTCCGAAAACGATTGTGCTGACATCGGATGCTACCCAATACGACGATTTCGACGACGATAACGACGGATTGCTCAATGACGTGGAGGTTTTCTTGGGTACAGATCCAACCGATCCCGACTCGGACGGGGATGGGTTGTTGGATGTGGTTGAAACAAATGGTGGGCAATCGGTTGATACCGATGGGGACGGGTTCATCGACGCGTTGGATATGGACAGCGACGCTGACGGTGTAGACGATGCAACAGACGGTGCGGAGGATTTCGACAATGACGGCGTGCCCAACTATCGGGATCCGGACGACGACAACGATGGGTTGCCCACTTTTGAGGAGTGGGAAGATGGGGGCATGTGGGGCCACGACCCCGATGGGGACGGGATTCCCAACTGGAGAGATGTCGACAGTGATGGAGACTCCGCGCTGGATTCTGACGAAGATTCCGACGACGTTGATGGAGACGGGATTCCCGATTATCTCGACGCCAACGACAACGATGGCCCCCTTGGGGACCTGGATGGGGATGGGCTGAACAACGGGACCGAAGAAACATTGGGAACCGATTCGTCGTCGGGGGACAGCGATGGAGATGGGATCGGCGACTGGGCGGAAACCGACGGTGGGTTGGTTGTCGACACCGATGGGGACTCGATTGTGGATGCGCTCGATACCGACAGCGACTCCGATGGATGGGCCGACATGGATGAGGGTTCCGAAGACACCGACGGCGACGGGATCGGGAATTGGCGTGACGCGGATGACGATGGGGACGGAATTTTGACCGCCGAAGAAATCGCCGACAGCGCCAACAGCGGATTCGATGTCGATGGGGACACCTGGCCCAATTGGCTCGATACCGACAGCGATGGGGACTCGTTGACCGATGGCGCCGAGGGCACTGGCGATTCCGACGGTGACGGAGCCCGTAACTATCTCGACGCCGATTCCGATGACGACGGCGCCGTGGATGGGGAAGATTGTGCGCCGATAAACGGGGCGATTTCACCCAATGCCGCGGAAATCTGCGGCGATGGAACGGATAACGACTGCGATGGCTCCACGGACGAAGACTGCTTCTGTCCGAACGGCGACGTGACGGTGGATGGGATCGTCAATGTTGTGGACGTTCAATGTATGACTCTTGTTTCGTTATCTTACCTGACAGAATCTCCGTTGCCGATTTGTCTGGGTGGCCCGGCATCCGTTGCCGATTTGAATTGCGATAATGCGGTCAATATTTCCGACGTGTTGATCGATATTGGATTTACGCTGAAAAATCCCCTCAGCCTTGAATTGGACGCAAACCAAGATAGTTGCGTGGACGCTTGCCAATAAGCCCCACTTAGAGGGTGTTTGGGAAAAAAATAAGCTACGCGAGCCATTGGCCTACTGCGTCGGTCCTGCCTCGGTCGGCCCATCCTCAGTGTACCTTCGGGTACGCCTCCGGTGGGCCTCAGTCGGCAGGCCCGCCTCGCTACGGCCACTGTCTCGCTCGCCGTTACTTTTTCCCAAAACACCCTCTTAGTTTGCGCTGTCATCATCAGCGCCCAACCCCGGCCAACCGCGACCTTTCATTCCCCGCTTTTTTAGCGCCTTGCCGATTTGTTTCTGGATGTGTTGGATTTCCATCCATAAAATTGCGCGTTGTTTGGGAGTCAGTAACTTACGCAACGCATCCATTTCCTGCTCATGGACCGATACCATGTCTTTTCGCAATTTTTCCATTTCATCGAGGTGCTGGGCATAGGCGTTCTGGTCTTCCACTTGTTTACGAAGCAACTCTTTAAGAGCCAGCCGTTTTTCAATCAACTTCTGGCGAATCGCCCGCCGCTTCGGAGCAAATTCAGCAATGATCGCCGACACTTTTTCGGTCGTTGTTTCATCCAGACCCACACGGTTGCGCAAAATCCGCTGCTTTATGGCTTCAAACTTGGTTTCCATCAACGTTTTTGGGTTATCCTCGCCGGCAGGTCGATGCCGTCCTTGTGCCCAACCGGTTGATGAACAACAAATCAACACGCTCCACATCGCCCCCAACAACATTGCCATTCGAACCAACCGATGGCTACGGTCGAACCATCGATGGGAACCGGCTGTCTTTTTTCCATAAACACCCATCACACCACCTTCCTCTACTTCAGGTCCTGCAACACTTCGTCCAACACGTCTACCCATTGTTGGGCTTCGTCCCCATCCACATCCGGTGGAAGCAGCAGATCAAATCCCTGCCATTCTTCCTCCTCCAACGGTTCCATTCCGCCCCAATCGTTAAACGCTGCATCCTCCGGACTCGGATCTTCGGAAATCTCCGCCACTGCGAGTTGAAGTTCCGATGAATTGTTTTCTTCGGTGCCAGACGACTTTTGGGTTATCGACGCCCACCATACCACGCCTACGATTCCCCCCACCGCTGCAGCAGCCAGGGGAACCCATCGCCAACCATAACCCCGCTTTTTGGCTGGAATTTCTTTTAACTTCGCCGTCATCCTGGTCAATTGTACCGAATCGGGTGATTGCGTGGTCGACTCGAACAACCGCGTCACCTGCACCATGGTGAGGTCATCCAATTGTTCGGTTTTTTTTTTGTCAGTCACTTCGTTTCTCCAGCCAGGATTTGATTTCCTGGGCCGCTTCACACACATGAACCCTCGCAGCTCCTTCGGAAATGCCCAATGCCGAAGCGATTTCCCCATAAGAAAGCCCGCCGTCCCACCTCAAAAACACAACTGCCTGGCGTTTTTCGGACATACTTGCCAGCTTTTTTCGTAACTCCGCTTCCAGCTCGCGGACATCGGCATGCTGTTCCGGATTGGAATGGTCCTCCCATTGTGGAGCCCGATCTTCATAACCACCACGACGTTTTTCTGACCTCAGCATCGTATACGCGGTTTTTGCAGCAAAGGTCAGCAAAAAACCACGAAAATGAGTTCCAACCTGGTATCGATTCAATTTGGAATATACCAAAGTCAACGTTTCTTGTACCACATCTTCAGCAAGTACGTTTTGCCCGCAGGATCGCCGTGCGATTCGATACACCGTGGGTAAATGGGGGGAGACAAGCCGCGCAAACGCTTCGCCATCCCCATTGATGGCCAACGTGATGTCACGAGCCTCCTGTGCCTGCTCGGGGGCCATTTCTTTTTTGCCAAGCCACGGCAACCCGAGCAGGCGTTTGGTCAGGAGTCCCATCGTGGTTAGACCTCGTCGACCTGGCCCGAAGAAGTCACGTGAAACACAAACGATTTTTTCGCGCCCGTCACCGTCACTTCAATCGTATCTTCGTCAATCCGGACGAATTCATACGTAATCGTCTTGCCGTTGGGGCGAGTCAGGGTGTAAACCCCCGCCTGCGGAACCGGGTCCTGCGGGCGCATTTCTACGCCGTCGATATCCAGCATCCACATCGCCTGGCCTGCTGTTTTGGTTCGGAATCCATCGATTCGAATCCCGCCTTGGGCTCCTAAAGTTTCGTCCAGAAGCGACTGAGTGCGGTTTCCTTCCGAAAACACATCTTTGCCATTACGAGTCCAGACCAATTCGTGAACCACATTGCGGGTTTTGTTGGTTTTGTCCCAGACAACGGTCACGGTACCGTTTGCCGTAGTTTTTCCGTTGGTGAGTCCGTCCCAATCCTGGGTCACGGTCGTGCTGTCGAGGCTGGTTTTAACAACCGTGATGGTAATGATTCCGGCATAGGTCTTGCCCAGATACGTACAATTGTCCTCCAGTGTGCCAAAGTCAATGGTGATGGTATTTTGGGTTTCCGTCACCACCGAGCAGGGGATTTGCGACGAGACAAACATTTTGAGTTGCTGTACAGCCTTGTCCAGTGCGGCGCCCATGGTGAACTGAGTCGAAATTTCCACCATATCCGCTTCCAACGAAGCTTCCACCGACGACAACATCGTTTCGTCGAGGCCCTCTTGGGCCTCGGTTTGGGTCAAAGGTTCCGAAGTTTCTTCACAAGCACCGACGAAAAACAAAGTGGAACAGGTTAGCAATATACCCAAAATCCATGTCGTTTTCATGACTTTCCTCAACCGTTTTGGCCACGTAAATCAACCGTGGCGAAAGTGTGATTCGTGAGCGCCATTTTGGTCACTCATCTATGTCATGCCGCTCGCCTGTTGTTTGTTAGCCGGTTTGAAAAAAAAAATTCGGAGAGGCGGTGAAAAAGTAGGGTACGGACTGAGATGCAGGAATTTTGTTTCCTTGCCCCGAGAGAATACCGAGTCATACCGGAAATATTGCGTAGGGTCGTTACGGTGAGTTTGTGGTGTTATCTTGGTCAAGGCCATCATTCGGGCTCGCTATAAGGCTACTCGTCCTGGTCGTCCCCACCTTCGGCGTTCGGGCATTCCAGTTCCCTCTCAAACCAACGTACCCTGGGCGCAATATACGCCGCAACATCGTCCGGTAATGAGTCTTTTGTAATGAGACCTGTTGCGACCGCGTGCGCAAGACCAAAATCAAGATTCCCGGGCGAAAACCGACGCCAGATCTGACGATTGATTCCGGTATAATGGAGATGGATGGCCTCGTTTAAATCGACACTGGATATCGCACCGGATCGCCACGCGTCGAATTTTCCCGCCAACGCCTCCAACGCTGCCCGTGTCTCGGCTTCCCACGCACGCTCCGAATGGTACCTAATTTCCTTCTTGAGTCGTTTTGTCAATTGTTCCATAAACTTCGCACCTTCAATTCGCCGAACTAGGCCGGGTCAGCAAGTATTCAGCAGCCCGTTCTGCAAGCGCTGCGATGGTGAGACTTGGTGGGACCCCCAGGCTTCCCGGGAGAATACTCCCATCGACGATCCAAAGGCCCGGGTACACCCCACCTGCCGGGTGAAATACCCGGCCCAAATCGTCCACCACCCCTTCTTCGACATTTTTCCCCATACGACATCCACCCAGCGCGTGTACACCAAAACTTTTCATACCGGGCCAGGTTCCCAGATCGCACAACAACACACCACCGACCTTGGTCGCCCATTGCCGCAAACGCTCGGCAGCGAATACGAGAATGGGATCGTTGGCATAATCCGGCCAATCGATTGACGATTGGCCTCGCTCATCGAAACTCGCTTGACCTTTGGCACTATCTTGGCCATCGAGTTTGTACATCAACGTTCTGGACAACGCCCCATCCGGTCCCACCGCGCGCAAATCCGCGAGACGCCGTTTGGCACGAATCCAGAGGGATTGTCTATCTTCGAATCGTTCCCCCATGACCTCACTCAGCCCATTCATCATCGTAGCGGACGCATGCATCAAAAACTTCGGAATCCTCCCACTCATCACAGTCAAGGTGCGGGGGAGCCCGTTGCCGTCGGTATGAATGAGCCGCACGGTCGTGGTGATGGGGGCACCATGGTGACTCCCCATCGCATAAGGAGTATTGTAAAGAAACGCCGCCCCATCCCCATTCATGCCGATATCGGTTCCGAAAGTCCAAGACAGCGGCATCAGGTTACGCTGACGCACCATGATGTCCAACGTCCCCATCGTACCCGCAGCAATAACGAGTGTACGGGTGGGGATGGTTTCCAAAGTGGACGGGTCACCGGTTTTTTGTACCCGCACATCCCATCCACCACTGCCTCTCATCGTAAATCCCACCACTTCGGTTTCGGATCGAAGTTCGGCACCGGCGGTTTCCGCCAGCGGGAGATAGGTTTTGTCCAAAGATCGTTTTGCCCCACGGTTACATCCGGACACACAATCCCCACACCAGGTGCACTTTGACCAGTCGATGACGTTTTGTAAATCGACCCGTTTCCCCGGTTCGACGAGATCAAAAAACCTTTGGTCCCCAATGGTATGCGCATCGGGACACGATTCGGGACGGAGAACGTCAAGTGCACGCCGAAAATACGGGTCCAAAGTGGCACTTGTAACCGGCCAGTGCGCCAAGGCGTGATCATCGGGACGGGTGGTGATCCCGTAATAAAGAAGGCTCGCCCCCCCTACCCCACTCGCGAATCCGACACCGGTACCTTTGCCTAACCGGACTTCCCACAACCCAAGCGGATTACGTCGGCTCCGGTACGCCGCAGAAAATGCACGCAAACCGGTCGGGAATTCGCCGCTGTTCCATCGTTTCCCTCGTTCCAAAATCAGCACCTTTCCGTACGGTGCCGTTCGCGCCGCCATCACGCTGCCCCCATAACCGGAACCAACGATGATCACGTCATACATGATGTCCTCACGATAGGTGGCTGGTGTTTTTTAGGGGATTTCACGAGCCAGCCGAATTTGAGCTGGAGCGCCCCCCAAAAACCTGAGGAATATCGGGAATATGGCGCAGGGATTTTTGCGGGTGAGGCGGTCAAAGGCGGTCGGGGCGTGAAATTCATCTAAAAACACCAGGCACCTAGGTCGATGTGGCGCGGAGGCGTCACACCGTATCCAGGTACGTTTCGAGCAGTTGACTCGCCACCCGGACGAGATCGGTTTCGGTAATAATCCCCACGAGCCGCCCATCGCGTACAACCGGCAAACACCCCACCTTTTTGTCCCGCATGAGGCGAATCGCATCCACCGTACGCGTATCGGGACTCACGGTGATCGGGTTTTTCCGCATGATGTCCGATACGGCAACCGACTCGGTCGTTTCGGTGGGATTTCCGGCAAGGCGAAGAATGGCGCGATAGGTGACCACTCCCACCAACAACCCATGGTCGTCTTCCACCGGAACGTACCGCAAATGATGCCACTCCATCAGGCGAATCGCCAAATCCACGAGATCCACTGGGCGAACCGTAAACATATCGGTGGTCATAAATTGTCCCACCACACGGTAACTCTCGCGCCATCCCTCCGTCTCATCCAGCGTCGCCAAATCCCACGTGTGCACGGGATCGCCCTTGGCCTGCCGGGCAAGCAACCCCATCACCAATGCACGTTGCCGATGATCCAACGTTCCTTTGCGCCCCATGCCGGCGATCGCCGACAACATCCATGCGGCACCTGTCCGGGTGGTGCTGACACGTTCTTCAATAATTCCGAGATATTTGTCGATATCTCCGCCGTCGATTTTTGAACGCACCAGGCCGGCACGGGCTTTGGGCAACAATTCGTCCAGGATGAGGTTCGCCGCCGTATGGGTTTTTCCATCGACCCATGTAAATTGCGCTTTCAATCCGTGGCGTGCAGCGGCGAGAAAGTTAGCCTTTGCGTCATCAAAGTCCATCAGTTCGTGGATTTTGGCATATTCTTCGGTCAACTGAGACATCAACCCAAAATAAAACGCTGCGTTGGCCACTTCGTCGACCACACTCGGACCGGAAGGCAGTGCCCGATTTTCGATCCGCAAATGGGGTATGCCGTCCATCACGCCATAACAAGGACGATTCCAACGATAAACAGTGCCGTTGTGAAGGCGCAACGCATACAACAGGGGCGCCTGCCCTGAAGCAAGCACCGCCAGCGCTTTTTCGGGAACCTCCGTGGCCAACACCACGCGGAACCGCGCGATGTCTTCTTTGAAGATTTCTAAAATGGAGTCATGTACCCACGAATCGCCAAAACTCACTCTGGTTCGTTGTCCCCGTTCTTGGTGAACAGAAGACCGGGCATCTACGGATTGTTGGAACAACGCGATTCGAGTTTCCCGCCATAGCCGATGGCCCAGCAACAACGGGGAATTGGTCGCGGCCGCTAATACCGGTGCCGTAACCAGTTGTGCAACATTATATAACTTGGCGAACTCGGATGGCCCCACTTGAAAATGAAGCTGAAAACTTGTGTTGCATGCTTCCAGCATCACATTGTCGTGGGTCACGTTGATTTCATCGACACCTTTGATCAACGTCTGAAATTTCCCACCACGCAGTTCGGAAATGGCCTGATTCAGCGCAAAATAGCGCGGATTGGGGGTCATGTTGTTCAGCCCCAGATCGGACTGCCGCAACGACGGTAAGATACCACACAATACAACGTTGGCCCCACACGCCGCAGCCCCCTCACGCGCCACCGCAATCAGGCCATGCAGCTCGGTTTCCATTCGGCTGAGGCAGTTGTCCCCAAAAACATAAGGAGTGAGATTTGCTTCCAGGTTGAATCGCGCAAGTTCGGTCGTAAACTGTGGATGTTGCAGTTTTGCCAGCACTTCCGGCGCGACCGGTGCCGGGTGACCGACGTTGTCGACCAAAAACATTTCTTGCTCGGCACCAACGCGCCGAATCCCGGTTTCAAACATGTCTCCTTCAATCATGCGTTCCAACGCACGCAAATCCTCAAGGAGCGCCTTTACAAATGCCCTAAGCTTCACATCGCTGTCGGTTGAAGATACGTTTTGTTCACCCATCGGGTCTTTTCGCCTCCGAGCCCAAGTTGTCCCACAGTGCGCATGCTAACGGAGTCGCAACGGGTTGCCAAGCGGCACCCATTTTTCGCGAACCGGGTTCTAAGAGGGTGTTTGTGAAAAAAATAACGGCGAGCGAGACAGTGGCCGTAGCGAGGCG
>JABWCM010000224.1 GCA_013360285.1 Myxococcales bacterium | reverse complement strand
TCCCTGCGGCATATTCCCGATATGACTCAGGATTTTTTTGGACGATCCGGCGAAAATCCGGCTGGCCAACAATTCCCCTAAAAAACACCACACACCTAGAACCGATTTCTTACACGGTTGCAACCGCTTATGCCGAAATATCGGCAAATTCCGGTGTCGCAGATGATTTTTGCCGGCCGGCATGGCCCCACCACGTTGAGAACAAACAGCTTCTGCTACGCTCGAAGGTGACTGCGGATCGGCGTTCGTAGCCTCAAGTTTGTGAGAAATCCGGGCTAGCCCGCCGCGTTGGTGACGGGTGTTCATGTTCAGGGCGCCTTCTTCACTCCACCGGCGTGTGCAAAACCCGCCGGTTTATTACGAACATTCCCCCATCTGGGTGGGCCCACCTGGATTTGAACCAGGAACCAGACGGTTATGAGCCGCCTGCTCTGACCGTTGAGCTATAGGCCCGCTTGGTATTTCACCAAATTTGCGACGTTTCTGCTGTGGTTATCGAAATCACGTTTGTTTCAACCGACTAAATCAACAGCAATCGAACCGGATAATTGTCCACACAGTTCCCGTTCGACGCCAGCGACCGCCAGCATATGAAGCGCGTTCGCAAACGTCAAGCATACGTGAAAATTAGCTGGGATAGGAACCATTCCGTTGTCCTATCCCACGCCAAGGGAAGCCGTGACAAAGCGCACGAAAGACACATTCATGACACTTCGTTCGGTCATCCGTCATTGGGAAAGCACTCTTTTCGGCCAAATTACGCGCGTTGTCGGCCAATACCGCCTGCATTTCTGCAATGCTATCCCGCATGTATTGCTGTACTTGGATAACCTGCGGGTCATCAACGGGCACCGAATGGGTTGCGCCGGTACACAACCGAACTTCCAACGCGTGAATATTCGCTGGACTTGCCCCCCAATAAATGATCGAATACAGCGCGTAAATTACCAACTGAATCGGATCGGGGGCCGATTCAGCACGCGTCGTTTTCCAATCGACCAAAACCGTTGTCCCATCAGGCCTCCGGTATGCCAAATCCGGTACTACCCACACTTTGGTTCCTTCGAAATCGTGAGAACACAAATCCTCAATCGACAACCACGCGTGCGGTTCCAGGGAGTTCACTTCCCGACGAATATCCGATTTCCAATAATTTTCAATACACTGCACAACAAGGTCCCGCACCGCAACCCACTCATCACCAGGTATGTTTTCCAGATACTCGTGTTCGGCAAGCGCCTGCGCCCGGGTGTTACGCCGAATATCACCCCGCCGGGACTCCAAAAATTGCGCACGCATCCCCGAAACGGCCTCCGTCACAACCGTGTCGAGCGCCGGTTCATCACCGCTACGAGTGCGCTTTAGTACATTTTCTAAAGATTTGTGTACGACCGAACCCGCCCACATCCAGCGTGTCTGTGTTTTTTTTAACAGATACGCTTCGCGTGATTCTTGGGGTGCGTATGTCTCCCAACCCCCCCAAGAACCATAATACGTGAACCAATATTTGCGACGGCATTCCTTAAATGTACCATCGCGTGATCGGGACCAGGAAAACGTATTTTCAAACTTTGCCATCGCAAAAATCTACCGGAAAGCGCCTCACGGCACAATGATGGTATATGGTAAATTTCCAACCACCCGTTGAAGCGTCACGTACGGATTCCACCGCCTTGGAAATGGTGAATGAACCTTGCGGGCAGGGGTTCGGGAGGGGTAAAACACCACTTCACCCACCACGGTGCGAGGAGGATCAATGAGTTTCGATATTGTTGTAGCCATCAAACAACTCGGTCGGTTATCAAAAGCAATCAAAGATGCGGAATCCAACCTAAAAACATTTCACACACCCGGTGCTGTCGAATCCGATCCCTTTGCGCAGGGAACGTGTTTGGTCGAAATAAAACGGGCAGTCGACGTCCTCCGGGAAGCACCCGCCGTCTTGAGCGACCTGGACATGTGGCACAACCAAACCATGGCGAACGTAAAACAAGCACAGGAGCACTTTAAGACCACCCTGGCGGCGGAACTTGCACAAAAAGTAGCCGATGCAGGCTATACATTGGAAGGGCGGATCCCGGAACTTCGTGTCGCTTTATTAACGATTGAACTGCTGTTGGGTGATGGGCTCGCTAGGATCTGGTATGGTCCTAAAACAGAGTTGCTCGACAAAGTCGCACTTAACGCAGCGATTTTGAGCAATACAATCACGACCCACTTACGCACGTTGGCTGCCGAACCGTTGGACGAATGCCAATTCTTACGCGACCTGCTCAAAGCGTGGCAACTTGCCCGCCTACGCACCAACGCCGCCGAGTCCGACCCAACGTTGGTTCCGGTGGGAGCCATTCTCGCCGAACTGACGTTGGTGCGACAACCTCGTACGTTCTGGTTGAACCCAAACCGGGCTACATTTGTAAATTACGGCCGTGTCCAATTTAGTTATGATATGTGTCGACTGACCACCAGAGTGGTCGACGGGATGGAGTGCAAACTTACTGTAGCAACTCGCGATCAAACCAAAATGCCGCACACAAGTTTGTGGATACCCCGCACTGTACATGGTGAGGGAACTCATTTTTCGGCGATTTCGTTTCGCCCAATACAGCGTGATGAATGACGGAAAGCCAATTCAGCTACGATGCTCCGACAGCCAGGCAAATCATTGAAACCGTCGGCAGCCACGGCATACCGCCGCGACTGGGTTTTGAAACCTTCACGGTGGGACTGGACCCTTATCTTACCGTCATCGACCAGGATTATCTATCGAGTTTTATCCGCGACGGCGGGGCGTCGTTCAAATTGGTTATCGGCGCGTATGGAGGCGGGAAAACCCATTTTCTTTATTCCGTGAACAATCTCGCTTCTGGTCGCGGATTTGTCGCGAGCTACGTAACCCTGTCACACGAAGAAAACCCGTTTCATCAGATGGAGCGGGTGTACAGCGCGGTGATTCGTGGCCTCCAACTCCCATCCGGTGGGAAAAAAAATACTCCCGCTACGCGGCAGTCAACCGCTCCGGGGGAATCCGAGGCCGGCGGAGGCGAATCCAAACAAACCGAAACATCCGGTGAACATCGACGACCCGGTCGGCCACGAAAGACGATCTCACCCGACACATCACGCTCAGGCGAAAACTCAGGATTGGACCATCTGTTACGCCGGCAGGTCGCGCAGTGGTCTGAACAGTTGGTTGCCAAGGGTTTATCCGGCGCTGAATTACAAGAAGCGATTTTAGAGCAAGCTGTCCTGTCTACGACCGATTTGGAAAGCCTGGGGTTTGCAACGGCCATTAAAGAGGCCGTTGCGGCTTTGTTGATGAATCGAGACCCTGATTATCAAGTTATCTTACAATGGCTGCTCGCGATTGGTTACGAACGAAACATCCACCGACAGTTTGGGTTGCTCTATCCCGTCGATCGGTCACAGGCACTGACCTCACTGCGGTCCCTCACCAAGTGGATCCGTCAACTCGGATATCCTGGACTTGTTATTTTGTTCGATGAGGCCGAACAAATTCCCAGCTTATCGGGAAAACAGCGCGACATCATGTTATCCAATCTTCGGGAGTTGATCGATGAATGCGGCCACGGCTCACTTCGCGGTACCATGATTTTTTATGCCGTTCCGGATGAAACCGCGTTTGAAGGCCGCACCAATGTCTACGAGGCGCTCAAACAACGTCTGTCGACGATTTTTGATTTTCTGAATCCGACCGGTGTCCGGATTCGGTTGGAAGATCTGGGTATCCACCCCAAACTCCTGCTGGAGCAAATCGGTGTTAAATTAGCTGCCATATACCGTACAGCGTATGCTACGTCATTTCACGACGAAGACGTCCACAAAGCGGCAAAACTACTGGCCGAAGCAGCCTACGACCAACGGTTTGGCGACGTAGGATACAAACGGTTATTTGTACAGACTATGGTACGCGCATTACACACCTTGCGCATAAAACCCGATACGCAATTGGACCAAACCTGGGCAAAGTCGATCATGCAAGGAACCGTCGGATGAAAACCGCACCCACCGTCGGTAACGAAATCGAACACCGCACATATGGTCGCGGTGTTGTTGTAGACACGCGATACCGCGATGTCGACCTGCTGGTCCGTTTCGGGTACCTCGAAAGGTGGGTCAGACGAACCGATGTGACCGTCCGTTCTCGATACCCGTACGAAGAAGAAGGCGATTCGCGCCGGTCAGTCGCCCGAATTCGCCGAGATCGAACGTCGTTTGTCCCTTCTGGAGCCTCTACCTTTGCCGAAAAAAGCATTCTGGAAGCATTTCGGCTTGGAATCGTGCCCAACAACGCCGTAGAGAGCTGGACCTTTGGCCGAGACAACGAAATTCAAGAAATGGTTGCCTGGTTGAAAAATCAAGCCTATGGCTCGCTGGTACTGGAGGGAGAATACGGAACGGGAAAGACCCATCTTCTCGGTTTTTTGTACGCCAAGGCGTTGGAAATGAACTATGCCGTCTGCAAAATCGGCTTTGATCCGTCAGAAACGCCGGCTGCTTTTCCAAAACGAGTGTATCGACGGGCAATCCAGGAGCTGAGAGTTCCAACGGCGCAGGGATTGTTACGATTTCGCGAAGCGCTGTATGCCGCCGCACACTCACAACCCAGTGCCGTCATGTCGGATCACTTGTACTTTGGCCCGATACTGAAAAAAGCCGCTAAGGGAACGATCCGCCAATCCGATTGGGAGGCGCTGGAAGGCGCACACGGTCAATCTGCCGATGGAATTGGGTTACACGACCACACTACGAGCGCAAACATCTATTGTTATCTTTTGTCGGGCCTCGGTCATCTCGTTGTTGAACATCTGGGTGCACTGGGTCTGATCCTGTTGTTCGACGAGGTGGAAACCGCGAGCACAGTTTCGTACGGGTACCAATGGAGCCGCAGTCTGAACTTTTTTAAGGGTTTGTCATTTATCGCAAATGATCACGAAGAGTTGCTCGACGAGACAGTGAAAAAAACCGGCTCGACACATTGCGGCGCTAAATCGGGACTCGTCTACTCGGGATGGCAACGCCACCGGTATCTTTACTCGATTCCGTCTTATCTAAAAATTGTATTTGCAATTACGCCCGGAACATTTACGAACCGATTTCGCGAATGGGATTCCGAACAACCGGTATTGACCTTACAAACAATGGCGAACGGACCACGGCGCCAACTCTTTGACAAATTTGTCGACTATTATGGGGAAACGTTCAACGTTCACCTAGGCTGGGAGGAACGTGAGCCGGCTTTTGTACGACTGTCGCAGCGAATACAGGATGGCACGACGCGGCAATTTATTAAAGCAATGACAGAAATGATGGATTTTCGGCGTTTTTATCCCGACAAACCGCTTGTTTCGCTGTTTCGTGACCGTATCAGCTTGGAAAGTGGGGTATCAGCGCCATGAAATCGACATCGGCGTGGATTGTCGGTAGCATCGTAGTTGGGATCACGATCCTTTGGCTTTTGTTACAAGACAGTTCGAAAAAAGGCCATGAATCGACGGATATCGATAAAATAACGATACCAACGACATCAAAGACGAATGAATTTCCAACACATCCATCCGCACCGAACGAAAACCTTCGGACACCACGGCGATCTACCACCACACCGAACCCTCAAAATCTCGAAAATACTCAGAAAAAGCCGATTTTGGACCCGGCGCACCGATCTGAAGGGTTTGACGACACGATCCCGTCGGCGCCAAGTTCCACAACTCCTTCCTACACTGTAACCGATGGGTTACCGGTCCACCCGACTGTCACGCCGCAACGACCGATTTCGTCAGCAGCAGAGGACGGCGATTCGGATCCTGTGCGAGAAATGGTTTGGAGCACCGACAAAAGCGGAATTCAGTCGGCCATGAACGAAGTCACCCCGCAGATTCAGGAATGTTACGATGGATGGATTCAATCGAATCCCGACATGCAAGGTAAATTAGTGGTCCGGTTTACGATTGGTAGAGAAGCCGGGCAACCCGAAGCCAAAGTTTTGGATTTGACCCTACCGGAATCGGAGTTGGAGAACCCGTTAATGGAAAGTTGTGTACTTCAGGTTGTTTCGGGTTTGCGGTTTGAAGTACCAGAAAACGGAAAACTCGTTGTAAATTACCCTTTTCGTTTCTCTACCGAACCATTGTTGGTCCCCAACAGCGGTCAGGCGACATCTTCAAGTGAATAGACATACGTTCAGGAATTTGCCATAGAGGGTGTTTGGGAAAAAATTGCCGGCGTGCTCCACGGAATGCACAAAGGCGGCAATCGAGTCCCATTTTTTTCAACGGTCCAATGATGTATTGAGAACGGAGAACCGTGGCCGAAATTACCCAGAACATCTGGGCTCATGAAAAATGTTCGCCGTTTCGATCCACGACGCACCCTAAAGTCAGCGATTTACGTCGCTGGATTGAGTGGTTGTCCCAACTTCCGCAGAGTCGCTGGTCTGAACATCTATACATGGAGCAGAGAAATAGAAATGAAAAAAAACGAAATAAAATGGTGGCTTACAGTTTTGGCACTCTGTTGTCTGCCGGCGCTGACGGGATGTGAGCCCGCGGAAAAACCCGTGCAAGACGACGAGTCTTATCTAAGCAATTCCGAGTCTTCACTTAGCACAACGGATATTACGTCGTGCCAGTTACCAAACAAAACTTGTGTGGATGTTACACCGCTCGAATGTGCCGCCCAAGGCGGTAAATCTTATGCGGGACGTTACTGCACATCGGCGTGTTGTACGCCGACCGGCAAATGTTTCAACGTTACAGCCGCTGTGTGTAAGTCCAGAAACGGCGTCTTTCACGCGAACAAAAAATGCGGCGCCGACGGATCTTGTCCGACTGATCCAAAACCGCAAGCCTGTTGTTTGCCGAACGGCACGTGCGCCGATTTGGTACCCGAAAAATGCAAGATTGCAGGCGGCACCACCACGCCGGGTCAGTTGTGTGCAAGCGGAATCGAATGCCCACCCTGTGAAGGGGAGTGTATCAATGGATCTTATTGCGACAATCCAAATTGCTGTATTGTTCCCGGCAATTGCGTTTGCTACTCGCCGGAACATCCCATCTCGATAGAAAAATGCGGTTGTAAGATAGCGATCAAATGCGCATCGGGTCTGACCCCCACCGATACCGACGGTGACGGATGTGCCGATACTTGTTTGTGTCCGGATGGAACGAAACCGTTTCCCGACGGGTCCTGCGATTGCAAAGGAGAATGCATCAATGGATCCTATTGCGACAATCCAAACTGCTGCATCGATCCGGACAACTGTGTTTGTTACGTCCCAACCCACCCCATATCAATCAAGATGTGTGGATGTGGAGTAGCCATAGACTGTCCACCAGGCCTTGTACCCACTGACACGGACAAAGACGGTTGTCCCGACAAGTGTCTGTGTCCCGACGGCACCAAACCCAATGCAAACGGAACCTGCGAGTGTATCGGCGAATGCATCAACGGATCTTATTGTGACAACCCGGATTGTTGTATCGTTCCTGATAATTGTGTGTGTTACGTACCGACCCACCCGATTTCGATCAAGTACTGTGGGTGCCCGTTTGCCATTCTGTGTGCTCCAGGCTTTGTACCCATCGACAAAGACAACGACGGATGCGACGACACTTGCGTTTGTCCTGACGGCACGCTGCCGGATCCAACTGGAAGCTGCGGCAACTGTTTCGGCGAGTGCATCAAGGGATCGTACTGCGACAATCCCCAATGCTGCATCGATCCAAATAACTGCGTCTGCTACGCCCCGGATCACCCGATTTCGATCAAATTGTGCGGTTGCACAACCGCGATCAAATGCGCTCCGGGCCTGGTCGCAACCGACACCAACGGCGATGGTTGCCCCGACATCTGTTTGTGTCCGGACGGCGACAAACCATTCCCCGACGGCAGTTGCGAATGTAAAGGGGAGTGCATCAAGGGGTCGTACTGCGACAACCCGAACTGCTGCATCGACCCCAACAACTGTTTATGTTATGCCCCAACTCATCCTATTTCGATCAAAATGTGTGGGTGCGGGATTGTCATTGACTGTAAACCAGGATTATCACCTGCAGATACCAACGGAGACGGCTGTCCGGACACCTGTCTGTGTCCCGACGGCACCAAACCAAACGCTGCCGGCGAATGTAAGTGTATCGGCGAATGCATCAATGGATCGTACTGCGACAATCCCGACTGCTGTATCGACCCCGACAATTGTTTATGTTATGCGCCCAATCACCCTGTATCGATCAAAATGTGCGGTTGTAACATAGCGATAGACTGTCTGCCGGGCCTCGTACCCAAAGACACGGATGGGGACGGCTGCGCCGACAAATGTGTCTGCCCCGACGGCACCAAACCCGATTCCACAGGCAGTTGCGAATGCAAAGGGGAGTGTATCAACGGCGGCTACTGCGACAACCCGAATTGCTGCATCGACCCAAACAACTGCTTATGTTACGTCCCGACCCACCCGGTTTCCATCAAAATGTGTGGCTGCCCGTTCGACCTGAAATGTCCAATGGGCCTCTTGCCCACAGATACCAACGGCGACGGATGCAAAGATGCCTGTTTGTGCCCTGGCGGCAAAAAACCAAACTCTGCGGGTGGGTGCGACTGTATTGGCGAATGTATCAACGGGTCGTATTGCGACAACCCCGATTGCTGTATCGAACCCAACAACTGCGTGTGTTATATACCTACCCACCCGATTTCAATTCAGATGTGCGGCTGTCCGAAACAAATCCAGTGTCCCATTGGCCTGCTTCCCACCGACACCAACGGCGACGGGTGTAAGGACAAATGTTTGTGTCCCGGCGGTGCGCCCCCCAATGCGGATGGGTCTTGTAAGTGCATCGGTGAGTGTATCAACGGGTCGTACTGCGACAATCCAAACTGCTGCATCGATCCCGGCAATTGCGTATGTTACATTCCGACTCATCCAATTTCGTTGCAGATGTGCGGCTGTCCCAAAGAACTCAAGTGCCCACTTGGACTTTTGCCCACAGACACCAACGGCGACGGGTGTAAGGACACGTGCCTGTGTCCAGGCGGCAAAAAACCCAATGCAACCGGCGGGTGCGACTGTGTAGGCGAATGCATCAACGGCGCGTATTGCGACAATCCCGACTGTTGCATCGATCCCAACAACTGCGTCTGTTACGTGCCGACCCATCCGATCTCGTTGCAGATGTGCGGATGCCCCAAAGACCTGGCCTGTCCATTCGGGTTGGTAGCGACGGACACCAACGGCGACGGCTGCAAAGACAAATGCCTGTGCCCAGGTGGACTCGCACCCAATGACGACGGGTCTTGTAGTTGTTTCGGGGAGTGCATCAACGGGTCGTATTGCGACAACCCCGATTGCTGCGTGGTTCCGGGCAACTGCGTTTGTTACATCCCTACCCACCCCATTTCTCTGCAGTTGTGCGGATGCCCCAAAGAACTTAAGTGCCCAAGTGGCCTGCTGCCGAGCGATACCAACGGTGACGGATGCAAAGACGCCTGCTTGTGCCCGGGCGGGAAAGCCCCCAACGCCGACGGGTCCTGTAGTTGTTTTGGGGAGTGCATCAACGGGTCGTATTGCGACAACCCCGATTGCTGCGTGGTTCCGGGCAACTGTGTTTGTTACATCCCCACCCACCCCATTTCACTGCAATTGTGCGGATGTACTCAGGATCTGACGTGTCCTATCGGGCTGCTGCCGACCGACACCAACGGCGACGGGTGTAAAGACAAATGTTTGTGCCCGGGTGGGTTGGACCCGGCGCCAACAGGCTTATGTGAGTGCATCGGCGAATGTATCAACGGGTCTTACTGTGACAACATGGATTGCTGCGTGGTTCCAGATAACTGCGTATGTTACATCCAAAGTCACCCCATATCGCTTCAGATGTGTGCATGTCCGAACGCGATCAAATGTGCCGCCGGCTTCGTCGCCACGGACACCGACGGCGATGGGTGTCCCGATGCCTGCTTGTGCCCCGACGGAAATCCGCCCGATCCAACCGGCAAATGTGACTGTGGCGGCGAATGCATCGGTAACTCCTATTGCGACGCCGAAGCATGTTGCCCGGATTGCCAGTGTTACGCACCGACCCACCCGATTTCAATCGAGAAATGTGGTTGTCCGACAACCATGGTGTGTCCAACGGGTCAGACACCCAAAGACACAACCGGTGACGGGTGTCCCGACATCTGCGTTTGCCCCGACGGAACCCAGCCACCGCCCACAACGGGTATCTGTCCTCTCATCAGTCCCAAATAACCTCTTAAATTAATGGAACACCCGGTCTTCTTAACCGAAACGTTTTTGGAAACCCTTGCCGACGGCAAAGTTGCCATTGTAGACAACGTGTTGGGGGGCAGCGTCGTAGATCACGTTTTGGAGGAAGCGCACTCGTTGCTGATGCAGCGCCGGTTCCACCAAGCGGGGATGGGACAAACCACACAACATCATCAAGACATAAATTATCGCGGGGATCAAATTTGTTGGGTCGACCAACAAAACATGGGCCGTGGGATTCGCACCGTTTGTGCAACCTTCGAACACATTCGTCGGTTTCTAAATGAACACGCGTTTTTGGGTCTTAAAGATTTTGAACTACAACTCGCGTGGTACCCCGGAAATGGAGAGCGATACGGCAAACATCGTGATGCCTTTGTGGGCTCAAAACGCCGTGTCATTACCGCTATTTACTATCTGAATACCACATGGAGCCCCAAAGCGGGTGGGGAGCTGTGGGCCGAAACCACCACAGGCACACAACATATTGCGCCACTTGCCGACCGACTCGTGGTTTTTCGTAGCGATGAGGTCGAACACGAAGTCCGTCCGTCTTATGCGCCGAGATGGGCGCTGACAGGTTGGTTTCGTATCCAGCCATAGCGTAGCGGAGAAAACCCATGCCGACCGTCAACGAGGTCCTGACCACCCTTGCCACAATGGGCACTGAACAAAATCGTAAAATCTATGCTCGTCACGGCGTATCCAATGCCATGTCGGGCGTAAGTTTCGCTAACCTCACCACCCTAAAAAAACAAATCAAACGGAACCATTCACTGGCGATTGCGTGTTGGGACAGCGGAAACCACGATGCCCAAGTGTTGGCAACGATGATCGCCGACCCTGAGCAATGTTCTACCGAACTATTGAACACGTGGGTCCATCAACTCACAAATTATGTGATAACAGACGCGTTTTCCGGACTTGCAGCCAAAACTCCCATCGCATTGAAACTCGCGACGGCATGGCGCAACGCCGATGCGGAATGGGTAGAGGCCGCCGGTTGGAGTGTCACGTCCATATTGGCCATGGAACGCGCAGATATTCCGGACTCCGTATTTGAACCGCTCTTGTCGCGTATCGCGACGTCGATTCACGGCCAAAAAAATCGAGTGCGTCATGCAATGAATGGAACGCTGACCGCGATTGGTATTTATAGAGAAACGTTACGCCACAAAGCTCTGGCCACCGCTCAACAAATCGGCACGGTTGTGGTTGACCATGGCGAAACGGGATGCAAAACTCCGCACGCCGTCGATTATATTACCAAATCTGTTCTTAAATTGCAGGAAATGGCAAGCCGTAAATCCCCAAAACCACCCCGAAAGAGTAGTTAACCGGGATTTCTCACGAGCTTGTGGGCTAGCCCCAATGCCAGTGACTTAAGGAAATTTTTTAGACATTTCAGGCAACTACGATAGAACCTCCCAAGTGAGGAGGTGAGTGTATGCCATTGGGAGAGTGG
>JABWCM010000223.1 GCA_013360285.1 Myxococcales bacterium | reverse complement strand
TTGCGGAATATTCCCGATATTCCACAAGGAGTGACGCTGCCAATGCAGCTAAAAATCGCCGTTTTGGGGATGATTTCCCATTTATGGAACACCCTCTTACCGACCGGTTATTCGCGCACAAAAGCGATATGAGTCATTGGCACGAGACGTTTACGTTCACCCGGCACCTCGACAACTACCTTGTCGTCTTTAATATCAGCGATTTTTGCCTGCGTTTTTGCTCCTGTGACCAATTCCAACTCTACAGACTTGCCCACGAGCTTTTCCCACGCCATTTTTTGTAGGTCGGGTGACAAACCACGCAAATCCATCCCGGCAGATACCGGCGAAGCAGGCGTTACCGCTGGTTGCGAAGTTACCACCGGTGTACTGGACGGAGGGGGCGACACAACAACAGCCGGCGCGGGTATAACGGGTGAACGGGTGGACGGAGCGGCCGCAACAGGAGTTGGCGCGACACCCCCGGCGGGTGTCAACACAGCGCGCACAACCTCCGTACCGCCGCCGACCACCACCGTACCACTCCAGTACAATCCCGGCGCTGACAACACGATAGAATGTTCTCCCCCCGGAAGCTGCTCGATGGTCAACGGAGCTTCGCCACGCGCGATTCCATTTATCTGCACTTGGGCTCCGGGCGGTTCACTGAGAATCGTTAAATTACCCGGTCTGGTTGGTAAAGTTACCTTAGCCTTCGCCACCTTCAGTGGCCGCACCAATACATAACCTATAAACGTCTCGTAGCCCGATTTTTCTATTGCCACACGTTGGTAACCGGTCGGCACACCTTCGGCTGTAATCGGCGTTCCATTGTATGGTTTGTTTGCAATCGTCACCGT
Source organism: Myxococcales bacterium (assembly GCA_013360285.1). Classification (GTDB taxonomy): domain Bacteria; phylum Myxococcota_A; class UBA9042; order JABWCM01; family JABWCM01; genus JABWCM01. Next base: position 10,964 of record JABWCM010000223.1, on the reverse strand, counting down.
GGCAGACGGCGGCGAGACCTCCAGGTAAACAAATCCTTCACCTTTGTCGACTTTTTCCAAGCCTCCGGAGGCTTTGAGGGCACGAAACCCGTCATCGGAAATAATTCCCTCTAATATCGGAGCATTGGCGTTCTGAGTCGGGGCGACGGCTGCATCGGCAAGGTACGTGGACACAAATCCCCGAACCAATTGTTGTACGTCCGCTCCTTGTTCGGTGGCCGCTACCGTGAGCGACCCGACGATTGCTCGGGCGTTACGGGAATCCACAACACCATTGGCCAGCAAACACGCCTTCAGTTCAATCCCCGCCTCGGGCCCACGTCCGTTGGCATGCGCGGTCAGTGCGCGCACAAGCCCACCGGCTTCCCGGATTCCCAATTGCGTAAGTTTGGTTTCCAATTGTTGTACATTTAACTTAGCCGAAGCCGATTGGGCAAACGCAACGGGTTTTATCCCGGGAAACGTTGCGGAAAGACCAAAAGCCACGAGACACAGCAAGTAACGAAGTTGCATTGGATCCTCCACGTTCTGCGTGTTGGACATTGGAATCATATTGTTGTCGGCCCAAACGAGACCAACTGTCCCCAAAAAGGCCGCAGCACTATAACAGAACACCTATCGCCCGAAAAGGGACGATTTTTTTGTCGTGCAATAGGCGACCGACAACTTGACAGCGCACCCGAGAGTTTGTGAAAAAGCGGCGGAACGAATTTGGATGGGCGCTCGCCGTCCAGTTTCCCATGAAAAAGCCAGGCGATATCCTGATATTAACCGATTTTCTTCCGGACATGGAGCCCAACTCCCAGCATCCAGGTTCGTCGCTATATTTCTTCACCGGTTCTTGGTCCCGTAAGGTCTGTCGTACGTGACTGAGGGGTTGTTATTTCTCACAACGACACAGTTTTAGCGAAGACGGCGACATCAAAGAAGCTTACTATGACGCAAGAGACTGTAAACATTACACTTAATGGTGAACCGACCACGATTGCCGCAAATCAGACAATAAATGACATTCTGAAGCAGCTTAAGTTAACAAATGTTCTTGTTGCGGTAGAAATCAACAAATCGGTGGTTCGACGAATTCATCACGCTACAACTATAATACACGAAAACGACGTGGTAGAAGTGGTACACTTTGTCGGTGGAGGTTAATTTATGAATCAGCTACACTCACTTGTCCAAAACGACCCATTTCGGTTGGGAGACAAGATTTTCAACTCGAGGTTGATTGTTGGTACTGGAAAATACCGCTCTGTAGCCGAAATGAACGCCGCGATCGCCGCATCCGGCGCAGAAATGGTCACGGTCGCAGTCCGTCGTGTTGACCTGAAAGACAGCTCACCAAACTCCACGCTCTCGACATTGCTGAATGCCAACTACACGCTTCTTCCAAACACTGCGGGATGTTACTCGGCGGATGACGCCGTTCGTACATGCCGGCTCTCACGGGAAATTGGGATGGGCTCTTTGGTAAAGCTGGAGGTCATAGGAGACCCCAAAACCCTGTTTCCAGACGTTGCGGAAACGTTAGTCGCCGCACAACAATTGCTGGACGAGGGATTCACTGTGCTACCCTATTGCACAGACGATCCGGTTGTCTGTCGGAAACTTTCACAGATGGGGTGCGCCGCGGTCATGCCGCTTGCAGCCCCAATCGGATCCGGGCTTGGGATCCGCAACCCTTACAATCTGAAAATTATTCTCGAAACAGTAGATGTACCCGTCATTGTTGACGCAGGAGTTGGTACTGCATCCGACGCAGCGATTGCGATGGAACTCGGTTGTGACGCGGTTTTGATGAATACAGGCATAGCCGGCGCCGAAAACCCGATTCAAATGGCGCATGCCATGCGGCTGGCGGTTGTGGCAGGCAGATTGGCGGCACGCTCCGGTAGGATCCCTCGTAAGCTGTATGCGACAGCATCGAGTCCACTTGATGGGCTTATCTGAGCAACGTTTGCCATTTCGTCTTCTTCTGATCACGGACCGCGTCCGGTTTCCACGACCAACCCAATGGGCGGAGTATCTGCTTTCGGTCATCCCGAACGTTCCTCCGCAGGCCTTGGGTTTATGGATTCGAGAAAAGGACCTAGCAGGAAACGATCTCTGGCGTACGTGTAACCAACTCACCGCCGAATTACACAGCCGAGGTATTACAACGATCATCTCATCGCGGGCCGATATTGGAAACGCGTGTCGGATGTGGGGGGTCAATGTCGGATGGGATGCGCCGCCATCAGATCGGATTCGACGCTCGTTTCCGCATTTGGCAGTGGGCAGGAGTTGTCATCCGCCAAATGAAATCGAGGAAATTTGCGGAGCTGCTGCGGACGGCTGCCAATATGTCGTCACCAGCCCGGTATTTCCAACTCCGAAACCTTATCCCATACAGTGTCTTGGGTTGATCGGACTCGAACGTGTAGTGAAGTTCGCGAACGTACCTGTGGTTGCGCTGGGTGGAATAGACGGAGCTAACATAAGGTCAGTATTACGCGCCGGAGCCGGTGCAGCCGCGTGTATGAGTAGCATTTGGACCCATCAAGACCCATGCGGTGCGATTGCCAATCTAGTCGAACGATGTCTGGATACTTAAGACCTTGATGCTAAAGAAGATTTCGTGGTTTCATGCGGAACAATAGACGATTGTTTGTTCAACCGTTTCCAATCGCCGAAGTTGTTTTCGTTGTCAGTTGTCGTGTCGTAGTGCTTGACATTGGTGCATACTGCGGACAAGATCCGCGGACCGCAAGGTTTGCTTCTTTAGTTGTTTTGCGGGGTTACATCGCGTTCTTACATTTGTTTACCCAGGAAAGGAACCCATATGTTTACGGTTTCGATTCGCGAAAAAGGTGGCGACCTTCAGACACGCCACTTCGACAAACAGGAAGTTTCCATTGGTCGTATCCAAGGCAACGATATCGTATTGCCCAAGGGAAACATCTCGAAGCGCCATGCTCGCATTGTCAACCGTGACAATGGATTTGTCGTAGTCGATTTGCGAAGCACCAACGGAACTTATGTTAACGGTCACAAAATTACTTCACCGATGGTGGTTACCGAAAACGACAAACTGTATGTGGGCGACTATGTGCTGCAGGTTCATCTTGAATTGCCGGAAACTGTTGAAGCTCCGCCACCAGCAAGCAATAACGCCGATTTAGACTCAACTAGAGCCTTGGATGTCGGTGTTATCGCAGGAAAGGTGGCACCACAACCTCAAGCGATGGATGAAACTGCAGCCGCGTTACATTCACTACCAACACCTGCCCCTGCCCGTGTAGAACCTGCCGTTGCGGCAGTCGCGACAGCAGCCCCCGCGGCGCAACCACAAACATCACAGCCCATTTCGGGCGCAAATTCGACCTGGGCGACCGGCCAACCCGACCCGGCAAAAGCGGTGGCAACCGGATCGGTGAAACCCGTAGCGATACAGCCACAAACTCCTGCGGCGGCACCTCGGACGCTTGCCCCCCCTCCGGAACCGGTCACAGTGGCGATCGAACCACCCAAAAACGATGCTTCCGTCGGCTTTCCAACGGCAGCGGTCCACGCAGCGGCCCAGGACGTATCGGCGTTTGAGCGATACATCCTTGCGTTGGAATTACTTGAAGATCGCGCCCGAGATACCGTGTTTCGCGGCAAAGACATCGACAACATCGATTTTGAGCGGCAATGGGTCGAACTCGAAAGTGCGGTGCTTTCTCTCGTGGAAAGCGCTAAACGCAGCGGCGAAATCGCCGCGTCATTGGATTCGGCTACCCTGACCACTGATATCCTGTACGAAATTACGGCATTAGGGCCAGTTGAATACTATCTGGGCGACGACGAAGTATCTGAAGTTTATGTAAATTCATTTAATCAAATATTCGTGAAACGTGGCAACACAACGTCGATGGTGTGGAAAAGTTATAGTTCTCCGCGTGCCATGGAGAATTGTGTTGATCGACTCGCGAAAGCTGCCGGGCATACCGATGGCAATCGCCCTGCGGCATTTCGAGGCCGACTCGACAACGCGACTCATTTTCAGGTCGCCCGAAAAGAAGCAACGTTGGGCTCTCCGGCAATCACCTTCGTCAAGCCATATCTTCTGGCGTCATCCATGGACGAAATGTTGCGGCTTGGAACGATAACAGACGATATGCGGCGATTACTGCTAACCTGGATACAACGGGAGCGCTACAATCTTTTGATCGCCGGCCCAAACCACCACGGACGTCAAGCAGTGCTTGGAGCACTCCTGTCTGCCGTCGGTGAAAGTGAACGAATTGCGATTATTGATCGAGCCGCCGCATTGGCCATTTCACACGCAAACGTTGTCCGAATCGACGGATACCGTTCCGACTCGGTACAGATTGCCGATTCCTTGGGCACGGACAGGCTTGTCGCCGCAGAATTGGCCGCCGATCACGCCGAAAGCTACTTACGATTGCTGGCAACAAATCGTGATGGTTGCTTCGCAAGTATGTTTGCACGAAGCCCACATGATCTTGGTGCTCGGCTTTCGTCGATTATTGGCAGCAGCAGCTCAAATCCGACAAATTTGTTACTGTCGGCAATCCAGGGCATAGTATTTGTTACAACCGACAATCATGGCACTCCGCACGTCACACACGTGGGCGAGTTGCAAAAGGATGAGGACGGAACACTGGGAATCACCGAACGATACCGCAGAGAGGGGCACCCATAACCCGCTCGGGAACGCGAAAATATGCCGACAGCCGCCGATAAAATTGATGTAAACTAACGATCCATCGCAAAATATCCACGCTGTCTCAGTAACATAAGACCCAAGTCGAGGAACGAAACGATGTTTACGCTGGTCATCGAAGACAAACGTGGTGACGTAGCGGATGAATATGCCTTCGAGGCGGGTAACTTTGTAATCGGCCGCAGCCGCAAAAACGACATCATTTTACCGTCGGAAAACGTCTCAAGAGAGCACGCACGTTTGTTTACCCGCGAGGATCGTTGTTTTATCGTTGATTTGGAAAGCGCCAACGGCGTTTTTGTCAACGGAAAACGAATCTCGGGAGAAGTTGAACTCGCACCCTCATCGCAAATCAAAATTGGCGATTTCTATCTGCATGTGGACAAAAAGGGAGATGGCGAACCTAGATCCGTAAGTGATGAGGTTTTTGGACGTCTTCACGGCAAAAATCTCGGCGTAGCCGGCCGCAACTATCCTTTGACTGAGCGGATTAACTTAATCGGCCGAGGGAGAGATTGTACCACGACAATCATTGATTCGTCGGTATCTCGTAATCACGCCCAAATCACGGTCGATGAAGTTGGAAACCTGTTTCTTCGCGACCTACGCAGCGCCAACGGCACATTTGTAGATGGACGCCGTGTGGACATGGAGCCGGTTCCCCTGCGGGACCGATCCAAAATCAAACTCGGAAACGTAGAACTCGTGCTGGAGATTCAGCCGATGGAAACGGTCGTGCGGGACAGCCCACGCGGTGCGGTGCACACCGCAATCGTTGCCTCGTCTCCGGATGTGTCGCGTGCGCCCAGTCATGCGGAAATCGCTGAAACGGTTGACGACGTCAACCAAGAAGACCTCGCACCGACAAGAAAAAAACTGATGGCCGTGGCTGGAGTCATCGCTTTTCTGGGGGTAGCCGGGCTTGTAACACTTTATCTGTGGCCTTCACCGGAACTGCCCCCTCCCGCCGACCCTACTACCGTCGTTTCGCTGGTACCTAAAACAAAAAACGAACCAGAAATACGACGTGAAAGTGCTCAGCAAGACAAAAAGAACGGAGAAAATACATCAGCAACACAAAGGAATCACGACAACGGCGAAAATGGTCGTAAACAGAATGCAACGGACGTCGGCGTCACCCGTCGGTCAACCACCACGCAGTCGAAGAACACGAAGACCCAACCCGCACTTGACGAAGAGAAGCTAAGAAATGAAGCCGAGCATCTTATTTCAGAAAGAAAATGGGCGCTTGCGGCGGAAAAAATAGCCGTTCTACGCAAAATTGATCCATTTTCGACCCTATATACTTCGCTGGCGAACCAAGCCAAACTCGAGATGCAAAACGAAACCTGGTTTGCACAAGCGCAAAACGACGATGCGAAACACATGTACGGCGAAGCCAGACAGTCGCTTGCCAAAATCACCGTGGACAGCGTCTATCGAGAAGCTGCACAACTGAAAATTAGAAAGTTGCTGGAAGACAAGCAAGCAAGGATTCACGAGGGCGACGAAAAATGTAAAAGGCGTCAGTGGAGCGCTTGTTACGACCTGTATACCGATGCGTTGGCCTACGATCCAAGTGACAATTTGCTGAGAGAGAAGCAAGAATTCGCAAGAAAAAAAGCAAGAAAATAAAATTTTATTTGAAAAGCGGCGCTGCAGATTACTCCTCGCCTTTTTCAGCACGGGATCGAAGGTTTACGAACAGTTTTTCGATTCCGTCTTTGGCAATGATATCAGCAAACTGTTTCCGGTAGTTTCGCACCATTGACACTTCGTCGATCACGAGATCGTACACCCACCACCCTTCCGTGCCCGCAGGTTGGTGCATTCGGTATTCAACGTCAACCGTAGTGTTCCCCGACGTCACAGTCGTTTTTAGCTGCGCTTTTCCACTCTTGATAACCGCCTCGCCGTCGTACTTAACCGTCAGCGTAACATCCGATTTGAATCTGCGTGAGTAGCTCCGCCGGATAAGCTGCTTAAAGAGTCCCACAAATTCCTTTTGTTTTTCGGCGCCCAGCCCATCCCAATGCTCCTTGATCGTAAGCCGTGACAACTCGGTATAGTCGACAAATGTCTCCATCAATTCGCGAATTTGTTCGCGCATTGCGTCTTCGGACACGCTGCTGGAAATGATTTTTTCAATATCCTGGTATCGAGCATCAATCGTGCCTTTAGGGGAAATAGCCTCGTTGCCAACCGCCACGCGCGGGGCCGCACCGACGAGTGCGCACAGGAAAAAGAGAGCAAACATTCTTGTGACCATTTATTGTTCCTCCAAAATGCTGGTTTTGCCGACGGGCAAGAATGACTCTGAGACGAAGCTCCGTCATCTTGATTCAATTTTCGGTGAATCCATTCTGTTTTGAGAAGGCGCACCGCCGGTAGTACCGGGCACGTACTCAGTAACGTCAGCACCAACAACACGGCTCAGTTTTAGTACAGCGAGATTAAACGTAGAAATCGCCTGATAATGGCCGATTTTTCGTTTGTAGTACTCCACAAGGGCGTCCTGCACGTCATCCAGAGTCGCAAAACCTGTGTCGTAAAGGTCGCTTTTCGCGATCAGCCATCCTCTGGCAGCGCGAAGCGCCGATGCCTGAATTTCTATCAGTTGTGCCTGAATCTTGACGTCAGCAGTCGCGTTTTCAATGTCCATCTGTAATTTAAGAATCTCTGCTTCCCGATCTTGATGGGCTTTTTCTTGCTTTGCAAGAGCTTCATGGTACCGCCCAAGTTGCTGCCCTAGGTCAAACGTCCAACTGAGTCCCAACGAAACGCCTACTGTGTGTACGTTGTACGAATCACTGGCGAACGGGCTTAATTGATCGTCGGCAACCGGGGAATACGCCAGTCGATAATTTCCAATCACCTTCAGAGTTGGGAAAAATCGCGCCAGTTGCAAATCTACTTCCGACTGAGCCACAGCATCCTTGGCATTCAATGCGGCAATTTCCGGTCGGCTCTGTAAAGCAAGCGCCATATATTGCGCGCTTTCAGCAACAACAAACGCATATGGGCTCAAATCCCGCTCAGTTATTCGCACGGCTACGTCCACACCCAATCCCATGGACTGTCGCAGCATGTGTTCGGCACGCGACAAATCACGTTCGACACTAAATACCCTTTCCTGAACATCCGCCTCAAAAACACGCAACTTCAACATTTCAATCTGGTCATATTGTGGGTCGTCCTCTTCCTCCATGGTTTCCAGTCGTTTACGTGCGCGTTCCAAATACTTCTTTCCATCCAGTAACACCGCTTTAACTTCTTCCGCGAGTTGGAGGTCGCAGTATGCTCTACGAACCTGATAGACGAGTTCGGCCTGCGCAATGGCCCGCTTCGCACGACTTAAGTCAATTCCCGCACGAGCAGCATCACGCAAAGCCTCCAATTGTCCAAATGCATATATTGGTGAGTCCGCTGCGACATCTACGCGCACAAACGGTCCCCAGTCGTCGTAGTCGGTGAATCCATTAAATGGATCACCTCGCACAGCAGGCATAACCGTAAACAGTGTAGTGAAATCGATCTTTGGTACGTAGACACCCCAGGCCGCGAGTAGCCGAGCTTTCATGGCATCAATATCCGCGTCGCCAGCACGCAGTGTTGGATGACCTGCCAAAGCTCGATCAATGGCTTGTGCGGAACTTACGGACACAACTTCCGTTGTTTCAGCGGTCGTTGGGGTAGCGGCCGCGTTTCCCGGCAACCAATACAACAAACTGACCAAAGCGTATGCAAAAATTACCAACACACGGTTTAACTTACTAGACATCAAACTGGCATCCGGAAAACGATTCGTCGAAGAGGGCAACACGTGTGTCATACAAAACGCCATAACGATGAACGCTACGGTATTCATTGTTGAAACGCAATCAGCCGACCGTCGGGTGTTCGTAAGAGGGTGTTTTGGCAAAAAATTGCCGGTGAGCGAGACAATGGCCGTAACGAGTCGGTCTTGACGACCGAGGCCCACCGGAAGCGAGGGTGTTTCAATATTTATCCTCAGCGAGAGAGTCCATGGCCGTAACGAGCCGGTTTTGTCAACCAAGGCGCACCGGAGGCGCGCCCCCAGGCACGTTGAGGATGGGCCGACCGAAGCAAAATGGGCATGTTAGGTCATAGAGTCACGCAACAGGATTAAATATTTAAACACCCTCTTGGACCGTTCGCCGGTGCTCACTTAAGAAAGAATTGTTTTTTTCACCACCATGTCACAGACTCTACGAAATCCATTTAATGCAGCAATAAAGGCTCCCTCAAACCCGAATCCAGCAAAAATATGCTCTCCAGCTACCAAAATGTTTTTGTAGTCGGAAAAAACAGGAAGAATAGTTGAATCTAACGTGTTGGGAATCGCTCCTCGATAAACCGGAATAGGTGCACTTCCGTCGACCTGCAATTGACCCGTTAATGAATCAACCCCTAACCACGGCGAGTGCGTAGCAAGCAAATGCTCGTCCAAAAACGGCAAGACGGTTTCCTTTAGTCGCGTCAACAGGCGATGTGACAACTCCTGAACGAACCCTACCGCCGGGACAAAACGCCGGACCCGCAACCGGCACATGACCGCCAAAGCCACGATCTCCTGGCGAACCTTTTCGTTCGGCATCACGGGGCGTTTGTCGACGTCCTGACTAACGAAAATCAGGTTATCATCTTCCAGCGCACGGTTCGGATCCCCAATCAGAAACATGTTTTTTGCCATCCCCTCAGGAATAGCCTCCGCAGGTACCGCAATATTGACCGTAAACAAATAATGAGTCGGCTGCAGCGTGTGAATCTGGTGGTGATATCGCTCTCGCTGATGTTCAGCCGGCACAAGCTGAAAAAACTTTTTCATGTTCGAATTACATACGAGCACATGGCACCCAATCATTTCCCGACGGTCCCTCACGTATGCTTCTTCCACCCTGCCCCGTTTTATTTGAAGACCGTCAAGGGCCACGTCGGGGCGATAGTCGCTTGCATGTTGCCGAATCTTTTGAATAAACACCTCCTTTAGTCCATCCACGCCGCCTTCGATATGAACCATACCGTGAGCCAAATTGCCCATACAACGGACCAAGGGGATTGGATTGGAAACCTCAATATCCAACCCGCTCGTGAACAAAGCAGGACCGACCATACTCGCACGAAACGGGTGTCCCAATGGAAACAGATTGAGGGGGTCGGGGAACGGCTCTGCGTCAGTAAGCGCAGGAAATTGCTGGGCTAAACGCGCAAATTCTCGGGCCTGAAACCAACCGTCCGGAGGAAGATGCGGATCTTTTTGGAGAAATGCGGTAATCAACTCGTTGGTTGACCTAAGCGAGCGGTAGAACTGCTTGATTCGGTCTATCTCATCCGGAAACTCTCGAGCAACCTCCCGATCAAACGACCGCTCTTTTCCGCTGAAGTCGATACGTTTGTCGGAGAAAATGACCTGGTAGTATGGGTCGTAGGGTTTTGGCCGATTTCTCATCTCTAAGGAAAGGGAAAGCTCCGAGAAAACCGACTTTACCGCCGCAGATGTCTCGAGACCGGTAAAAATTGGTGCACGCCGTCGAAAGGTATACGTTCCATGCACATAATGATTGGAACGACCGTTTTGTCCCACTACCAGAACACGGTAGCCTTTTTTTGCACACAACGCGCCTAAGATCAGACCTGGAAGTTCTGTACCGGCGATCAAAATGTCGTAAAAACTTGTGGACAAACGCCCTTACCTCCTCGAACCGCCTCGACACGAAATACGGCAGCCAAGGGTCGTGTTCTGCAGTAAGTCGCTGTTGGATACGCGTTATTCCAGATTTATCGTCACTTCTCGGCAATTACCGCTAAGCTGCGCGCATCCGGGTCATGTGCTAAGGATCGTACCCGAAGCGATGCAAGCCCGCCTCGCACAAATATGGAAACACGACGCCAATCTACGCAGTTTGACGGTCGCATCCGGAAACGGGTGAGAAATGCGAGCTCAATACCACCCAAAGAGCCTGTGAAAAATAGCTACTCACCCTGGTGCGGACGAATTTTGGCCGCCCGGGTTCCGAAAAACCCTGCGCCATATTCCCGATATAACTCGGGTTTTTCAAAACCAATTCGGCGCAAACTTAGTGCCCCAGGGCGCGCCCAAATTTTTTCACTGGCTCAGAGGGTCAGCTTCAAGCCCGAAGTGACCCTGGTCGAGCTAATTTAGCGCTGAATTGGCCGAGACCGGACTGAGGAATATCGGGAATATTCCGCAAGGACGGGACTGGCCAAGGCAGCC
>JABWCM010000222.1 GCA_013360285.1 Myxococcales bacterium | reverse complement strand
CTGTTTGGCGAGTTGATGCCACAACATAAGGGGCAGTGGACGCTATCGGCATCGGAAACAGCCAAAGGCCAGAAATGGGCATGCGAAGTAGCGGCCAACGACGGCAAAGTGAACGGAGCCAAAGGGATCGGCAAAACCACGGTCTTCAACTCGGTGCCGACTATTACCAAAGCCGAAATCACACCCACCACGGCGGTAGAAACGTCCACACTGGCCTGCAATTACACCGGGTGGTTGGACGCGGATGGTGACCCGGCCAACGCCCTATATTCGTGGAAAGTAGGAACCACCACAGTGGCCGGCGCAGTCACGCCGCAACTGACCGGTACCCACTTTGACAAAGGAGATACCGTCGTTTGCACCGTAACACCGTTTGACGGCAACGATTTAGGTGCACCGGTATCATCAGCGCCGGTGACTGTATTGAACACTCCTCCGGTCGGCCCAGTCCTCGAAGTGGTCCCCGCAGAACCTCTTCCGGGTACCCCTCTACAGTGTATTACGGTCACACCGCCCAAAGATGTGGACGGTGATAGCCTCACCTATACATACAAGTGGCTCCGCGATGGCCTTGCCCAACCCGATTTGACCAGTTCTACTGTTCCCTCCGGGGTCACCGGTGAATGCGAAACCTGGACATGCCAGGTCATTATCCACGATGGGGAAACCTCCAGCGCCCCAACCTCAGCTCAAACCCAGGTGCTTGGTGGGTCATCGGCATCGCTGGGCCAATTTGGCGGCACGATTGTCGTACCCGCCTCAGCAGCATTGGATATCACCGGGCCGCTGACCGCGGAGGCATGGCTACGAATCCCCGAAGGATTCAGCCCCAAAAAACACTCCCGCCACTTCAGCATCATGGACCGCGGCTCCTACCGTCTGCTGTTGAATGCCCATACCGGCAAACTCCAATTTGAGTTGACCCCCAAAGGTCCCAAGACCTGGAAAAAGGTATGGGACGCTCCGACAGCACGTATTGAAGCCCTACACGACTACTCCGGGCTGTTGTACATAGGACTCGGAGCCGAAAAGGGGGAAAGCGACATTTATCAATACGACGGAGTGGCCACAACAAAGATTTTTGACGGCGTTCAACGGCGAATTGGGACCTTTGCTGTCCATAACGGTGCGTTGTATGCCGGTCAAGGTTCTTTGTTGGCGGGTGCCGGAGACGTGTTTTCGTTGAGCGGTTCGACCTGGACGTTAAATTACAACGGTTTTCAGGAGGACATTCCGTCTTTGGCTAGTTACAAAGGCAAAATCTATGCTGGCCAAGGAATCGACAACGGCGACGCCGAACTGTTTGCCCTGGATACCGCCTGGAACAAAATTCATACCTTTGCCGGCTACCAGTCGGTCCGATCCTTGGCGATCGCCGGTCCACTTCTCTACGCCGGATTGGGCGACACCCTTGGCCAATCCGACATCTTTAGCCACGATGGCACGGGTTGGGAAAAGGTATACGACGGCACCGAAGAACGGGTGCAAACCATGGAGTTGTATCGCAGTGAGTTGTACGCCGGATTGTTGACTCTCGGAGCACCGACAGGCGCCGGCGACATCCTGCGGCTGGGTCCCGACGGATTTGTTGTCGACTATTATGGCAGCGACAACGGTATTTATGACATGGAGGTGTATAACGGCGAATTGTATGCCGGTGTCGGTTCGGAACCCACCGGAAACGCCCAACTTCTACGGCGCACCGCCCAGGGTTGGATCGTTGAAAAGCCGTTTGACACGGACGCGGTCGTATCTTTGGGTACATACAACGGCAAATTGGTTGCCGGAACCGGTGTGTCGCCGGGAGACGGAAGCCTGTGGGAATATGGCGACAATGTTGTTCTCACCTCCAAGGTCAACACCTGGAATGCCGATACCTGGTACCACGTGGCGGCAGTCTATACCGGCACCACCATGCGCCTGTTCATTAACGGCAAACTCGACTCGGAAGGTCCAGCACCCGCCAATATCATTACGTCCGGATCCCAATTGCGAATGGGCGACGGTCACACCAACCATTGGTTTCTCGGCTCGCTGGATGAAATCCGCCTGTCCAGCACAGTTCGTTACACCAGTAACTTTGTGCCTCCGGTATCTTACGTACCCGACGCTGCCACCGTGGGCCTTTGGCACCTCGACGAAGGTAAAGGTACGGTCATCCATGACGTCAGTGCCAACAAATTACACGGGAAGTTGGTCAATGCGAGCTGGATGAAGGATGCGCCCGGCGAAAGCTGTAACGCTACGGCTCAATTTCCACCATCCAAACCCGGCATCGGTCTGGTGCCGGCAGCGCCGCTGGCCCAAGACCCCATTACTTGTGTAATTACAGCCGAATCGGACGACTTAAACAACGATCCCGTCACCTATCAGTTCCAGTGGTTCAAAAACGGCGAACTTCAGCCCGCCCACACCAATGCGGTCCTGCCGGCCAAAATAACCCAGGTTTGTGAAATCTGGACCTGCTCGGTCACCCCCACAGACGGCAAGCTGGAGGGCGTACCAACCACTGTTTCTACCGAAGTGATGGGCGGCCTCAAATCCGGATCAATGGCGGCATCGTTTGACGGCACCGGTGGTTCGTTTGTTGCCAAAGGAGCACAACACCTTGTTCAGCCGGGTGCATTGACCGTTGAAGCTTGGGTGCGCCCCAAAACCACATTAGCCCCCTATTCGGCACATCACAATGAAAACATAATTGAAACCGGCGGTTTTAACTTGGTTTTCGACTATCGAACTGGGCGCGTTCAGTTTACGATGCAAACCGGTACCAACTGGGATCTTGTCGCGGAAACCGGAGGGACCGTAACGGGATTTGAAACCTACCTGGACACGCTGTTTGCAGCCGGCAGCAAAGCCAACAAAGGTGTTGTGTGGGCGTTGCCGGGTGGTAATTTAGCGACGCCAGTATTACAAAACGCCGGCACGGCCATTCGTGGACTGGTTGCCTGGGACGAAGCGTTGTTTGCAGCTCAAGAAGGGCCCGGCGATGTACTACGATTCGACGGCGCCAATTGGCAAGGCAGCTTTTCCACTGACCCCGCGGGAGTAACGGCATTGTGGGCTCATGGCGGCGAGTTGTACGCAGCGCATACCAATCCCAACGGGGTATCGGTACGAGAAGACAACATCTGGAAATCGGTCCTGACCGACAATACGTTTGCGCCGGTGGCGTTGACAACTTATGGTAGCCAGCTCCATGTCGCGATGAGCCAGGCTGGCGGGTCCAAGGTTTTGGCATCTACACCCCAAGGGTGGGTCGAAATGTTGAACACCAATTCCCTGGCGACTGGATTGACCGTTCATGCAGCTTCATTGGTATTGGCGGCAGGTAGCGGAGTATTGCAAACCAATGGTTTGGCAGAACAAACCCTACCCATAGGCGAAATTGTAACGGCAGTAGCCTGGCACCGCGGTCGGCTGGCTGCCGGAACCACCGCGGGTAACGTGTGGTTCAAAACCGCAGACGGCACGTGGGAAACCTCGGATGCCTCGTTGGGGTCCAAGGTGACCGCACTACGCTCATTAAACGGTCGTTTGTATGCCGGAACCGAAGCAGGTGTCGTGTGGGCCTATAGCAACACCACAACGGTGCAATCATTGACCGAAGAATGGCTTCCTGGAACCTACCGCCACATTGCTGCGGTTTTGGATGGTACATCACTAAAATTATACGTAGATGGCCAAGAAGAGGATTCGGCAACGGTTTCTGCTCCGGGTCCCGTAGGATCAACCGGCCGGTTGGTGCTCGGTGACGGTGATGGAAATCAGTATTTTTATGGTGACATAGACGAGGTGCGGATTTCCAAAACCGCCCGATACACCAGCAACTTTGTCCCACAAAAAGCCTTACTTTATGACACGTTGACGCTGGGTTTGTGGCATCTCGACGGCTCCGGAGCTGATGTCGCCCAGAAAGCGCCCGGAGCGATGTCGGGTGCCGTGTACACCGACGGCGTGGGAGCGACGTGTAACCTCCCGGTGCCGCCCGCTGCCGGGACGTTGTGGATCACCGACAGAACAAGCGGTGTGTTGTTAAAAATGAACCTAGGCGGGTCGTTGTTGTCCTCACCGCAATCTCCGGTCGGTGCTCCGGTGGGCATTGCCGCCGATCCCACCACCGGCGACCTGTGGGTACATGGCGAAGCCAAACCAGGAACATTATACCGGCTGTCTTCCAGCGGTACACTCAAACAGGAAGTCCCCAAAAGCGGTGGCGCCACATCCGGTCAACCACGCGGCCTTGCCTGGGAGCCGGAAAAAGCACGCATTTTGGCTCTGGAAACCAATCCGTTTGGCCTGGTCGTCACCAGCGCCTACACCACGACAGGCAGCCTAGCTTATTCGCTGACGACATCAGCCGGCGCCGGGCAAGAACAACGTTCGGGAATCTGGCCGATCGGGGATTCCGGCAAAGAACGGCTCATCACACACCGGAAAGAGGGTACCATTGAAACCTGGAGTAATCAGACTCTGATGTCCAAAATGCCGGTGCCGCTTAAGGATCCCCGAGGAATTGTCATTCATCCCGACAAAACCATGTATTTGCTGGACGGAAGTTCCAAGTCGGTGTATCGCTTGGCGCAGGACGGCACGGTGTTGATGGCGTTTCAAGTGCCGGCGAAGGATCCAACAGACCTGACGTTGACGGTACCTTAGAGGGTGTTTTGGTAAAAAGTTGAGTTACGCGAGCCACTGGCCTACTACGTCGGTCCTGTCTCGGTCGGCCCATCCTCGACGTGCCTTGGGGCACGCCTCCGGTGGCCTCGGTCGGCAAGACCGACTCGTTACGGCCATTGGCTCGCTCACCGACAATTTTTACCCAAACACCTTCTTAGCCACCGTTACCGACCATGGTAGAAAACATGACAAAGACACAACCCTCGTTTTCCGGATTTCCCAAACAAACACTCTCTTTTCTTGACGGCCTTCAAGAAAACAACAACCGCGACTGGTTTACTGCACACAAAGCCGATTATGATCAATACGTTAAGTTGCCGGCGGAGCTGTTTCTGAACGACATGTCCGAACGGTTTCACACCGTATTCGGAATTCCGTTTTCGGGAAAAATTTTTCGGATTCATCGGGATGTGCGGTTTAGCAAAGACAAAACACCATATAATTGCCACGTTCACATGTCTTTTTTTCCGGCTGCAAGTGAAAAACATGACTGCGGAGACAAGCCGGCGTTCCACTTTGGCCTTGAGCCAACCCAAGTGGTTTTGGGCACGGGGTGTTTTGAATTTTCCAAAGAAGTGTTGGACCAATATCGACAAGACGTTGTTTCGGAAACACGTGGGAAGGAGCTACAGACAACTATCGACCACCTTGTAGACCAAGGCGGGTATCGTTTAGGTGAGCCGGCCCTGCAACGGGTGCCGCGCGGAATGGATCCCACCCATCCACGTGAGGGGCTACTGCGTCAAAAAGGATTGTTGGTGTGGCACAACAGCAGTCCCGACGACCTAACGTTTACGGCAAAAGACGCAGAACGTTGGATGGAACGGTATCTTCACTTAAAGCCGATATACGATTGGCTCAACCACCTTACTCATTGAGTTTGTGAAAAATATGGGGACGGACTTGGACGCGGGGATTTTGGTCCCGATGCCCGAAAAAAAACCGAGTCACATCGGGAATATGGCGCAGGTTTTTTCGGAACCACGGCGGCCAAAATTCGCTCACACAAGGGTGCGCAGCTATTTTTTCACAGGCTCATTGTTGGTCCGAATTCATTACGAACGCCGGTGAAAGTTAGATAGCTTGTTTTTTGGCAATGGCCATCGCCGTTTGAATCATTTCTTCGGCTTGGGCCGGATTGGTCCATGCCTTCTGAATTTCCTGCGACAATGAATTGAGCGGGTCAAAATATGCAAAAAATCGCCCTGGTTTCACTGACGGGGCGGTGTAGATGCTGATGCCCGTTTCGCGATCATAATGTTCATAACTGTGCATATCCCGTTTGCCGCCGCCACCCGGAGCGTCGACCACAAAGGTTGGCGTGTTGAACCCGGCGGTTGCTCCGCGAAGCCGTTTTTCGACTGCAATGCCTTGTGATACGGGGGTTCGTAGATCTTCGGTGCCTCGAACCAGATCGTGAATATAAACATAATATGGATGTACGTTAATATACGAAAGCCTACGCCCAAGTGTGATCATCGTTTCAGCCGAATCATTGACCCCGCGTTGAAACACGCTTTGATTACGCACCGTAATGCCACGGCGAAACAGAACCCGCAACGCATCCTGGGAGATTCCAGTCACTTCATTGGGATGATTAAAGTGAGTGTGGACACACACTTCTTTGTCAAGATTTCGGCCTTTGTCGGCCACCTCGGTTAAAGCATCGACCCATTCGTGGTCGGTGAGCAATTTCATCGGTAAAATCGCCGGTCCTTTGGTTGCGAACCGGATTCGGCGAATATGGGGAATGTCCAACAAAGTATGCCCAATTTCACGAATTTGTTCGGGTTTAAGGCGATATGCGTCACCGCCACTGACCACGATGTCTTCGAGTTCCGGGCGTTCGCCGACGTATTGAAATGCCCTGTGCCACCGGTCATTGTCGACACGCAGATGCACCTTTTCAACTTGGTCGGTGTCCAATCCTACAGCATAACTTCGGGTGCAAAACCGGCAATAAACAGGGCAGGTGTCGAGTGTCAAAAACAAAGCTTTGTCGGGATACCGGTGCGTCAATCCGGGCACCGGTGCGTCCGCTTGTTCACTTAACGAATCGAGCGTCAACATCGGGTGGTCGGGCAACCACTGGGAGCCTACAGGAATAAACTGGCGTCGAAGGGGATCGGCGTAGGGATTGGACCAATCGATGAGCGCCAACACATACGGAGTCACGCGCACGGCCATCGGTGCACGCAGAAATCCGTCTTCAACGTCGGCGATAAACCCCTGCGGCACAAGATCTTGGACAGTCTGGAGCAGCTTTTTGGGGCTTGTGACTGCGTGTTTTTCCTGCCAACGAACATCAAGAAAGGTTTCGGTATCTACGTTTTGCCAAGCGGGAATCGTTCGCCAAAACTCGTCTTTGCGTAAATGTCGCCAGGCGAGAGCAGCGGGATCGACGGGTGGTTTCAGATGAATGATTTCGGGTAAGATTTCGGATGCTGAATCCGACATAACAGATACGGAGTTGGTCATCACTTTCCTTATACAACAACGATAGAAAGCCAGAGGAATGGTGAAAAAAGCACCTGACGGCAACAACAATAGGTCCAGGTGCCTCAACAACTACCGGAGGGGCATAGAAAACACGTCGGGCTCATGGCGAATACCGATACAAAACCACATGGCGAAAACGTATCACAAGGCAGCGAACAGCGGAAGAGGAATTGCCGAAGTAACACTCTCCGTTGTTTCGAGCCGATCCGATCTGGTCGAACGTGGTCGGACACAAACTTCGGTTTCTATTCCACTTTTTATCATAACGATTCTGCAAGTTTGGCCCGAGCATCAAAGGCTTGTTGGTTGCACTTGAGTTGGTTTTCCCGACTCTTTTGTAACTGATCGAGGTATGCAAAGACCTGTGTGATGAGGTTGGAAGGAAGAACGCCTTTGTTAAAGAACAAAAAAATCAACTTCAATCGTCAAAAAACGAAGTTGTCCGGCAGACAAACGATCAAAGGCGCTACCGGAAACGAATCCTGGGTGCTACTTGGGGGTCGGCTGGCATCGTTTCCATAATCCATCATCATCGGCATCTTTGACCAACGCCAAACCCGCAGCCCAGGCCACCGTATCTTTGTCCCGCAGCGAATCCACCGCTGCCAGGGCGCCCGGGCGGTCACACTGGGCCGTCCGAGTGACAACAGCACACACCAACAGACCAGAATCATTGGGATAGTTGGTCAATCCTTGTTCACATACCTTTGACGCTGCGGCCACGTCGCCCCGCTCCAGGTGTTGTTTCGCCGTTTCAAAAATCTGCTGCGGGGCGTCAGCCGTCACCACCCCCCCCGGCCACGGCACAGTCGTTTTTCGTTGTTTTCCAACTGTTTTGTCGTATAGATCTTTGACCGCTGCGGCGGGAACCGCAAAATTCAAGTTCTGACCGGATTGTAAGATAAGAGTCGTCACTCCGACCAACTGACCTTGCAACGAAACCAATGCGCCACCACTTGATCCTTCGGAAATGGGTGCCGTGGTCTGAATCACTTCGGTATCAAAATCCGGAAGTTTTCGAATGGCACTCACAATTCCGTCGGTTACTGTTCCATCCAGTCCTCGGGGTGATCCCAACGCAACAACCCGGTCACCAACTCGGGGCTGTAGTTTGGGTTCCATTTCAAGAGGCGGTAAAGACAACCCGGTCACCAATAACAATGCCAAATCCATTGATGGTTCAACCGACAAAATGTGAGTCACAGGAAACTCTTTGCCCGTGGATGTCTTGACGAGCATACCCGAAGCCTTTTCGACTACGTGATAACTGGTAACCACCACATCGGAACGTCCCACTACAACTCCGGAGCCCTGGCCTACCGCTCGGCCCCGTTCGTCCAATACTTTCAACGACACGATAGACGGCGCAACCGCCAAAGCCAACGGGCTGACCGACGATTGGCTGGGCCGTTCCGCATCCGCCGTCGGCAGCTTCACCAGCGGAACTGCTGAACTTTCCGGCAACCTGGATAGCCGGTCGAAAGCCAGATCCCGCACGGATTCGTCGGCCGATTGACTCATGGCCAGCCAATAACCACGTGCAGCATCTGCGGAGCTGGGTTCCGAAGCCAACGCCACCATCAACCGCTGTTTGACGTGCTCGGCGAACCGCCCCTGGGCAATCCCCTCCAACGCCTTCAACCTTGCCGCCACGGCAGCGACACGAGGGTGTTCTTGCCCCACTTTGCTGGGTGCCATCGCCTGTTCAATGAGACGGGCGGTATAAACGAGATCCCGGCGGGCGTCTACCAATGCTTCAGGGGTGTCCCACGGATGGGTCTCGATCCACGCAGTTTCGGCGACCCGCACATCGACCATTTCGCTGTCACCGCTCAAATACCGGATATAGGCTTTAGACAACGCACCTTCAGTGCTTGCACCATACATGCCGGCCAATAACGACTCATCAACAGAAACGGTTGTCGCGCACGATGTGCACAAAATGGCACACGATATCCGGGCTAGACGTCGAAACGTCCACAGATGACCTCGACCAGGTGATCGTGACATAAAGCACCTATGACCAAACGAGGATTCAGATTGGCTACTGGTTTCCAATAGCCGTGCCTATTGGACCACACAGTCAGTGTAATGATTTCAATGGGCAATTCCAACACCAACAGAGGCGGCCGGGCTTTCCCAACGCAATCGGTTCTGTTAGTTTTTTAGGGTCTAAGTCGGGAAACCCGATAAGCAGCCCTTTACTATTCCACCAGGAAACCCATGAACGCCAAATCCGTTATTGTTGTAACCTTTTTTTGTTTGTTTGCTGGTTCAGCCTGCGGCGACGACGGCGGCAGCATCGAGTCGGATACCAGCGGCAATCCGGAATGGACACCCGATTTGTCCAGCGCCGATACCACGCACGAGGACGTCGGTACACCGGTCCCGTCTGTCACCGTCACCGCACAGCCATTGACGGTCCCCAACGGCAAAGGCGGGACCATTTATGGTCGCAAATATGTTCCCGAAGGGTGTGATAGCGCCAACCCATGTCCCGCCGTGGTGTTGGTACCCGACGAACTCATGGCAGGGGACGAATTTTTTGGGGACGACGTACCCAAACTGCTTGCTTCAGAGGCAAAACTCATCGTTGTTCGGTTTAACCCACCCGGACGCGGAATCGGTTCGGAAAAAAGCGACGGGATTGAAGATTATAACGGCATCACTACCCAAGATGCTTTGTCTGACGTGATAAACTCGTTGGACAAAAACAGTGACACCAGTGACCGTATCGGCGTGATTTCGTTTGGATACGGTTTGTCGATGGCAGCGGGCGCACTCGGGAGATTTCAGGCCAACAAACTGGAGGAAGTGGACTTCTTGATTGATGTTGAAGGCCCGGTAAACCGTTGTTTTGTTACGTCGGCGCCTTTTGACCCCGACGCAGGCGTCGACGGAGACGGCCCGGGTGTTTCCAACAGTCGATGCGGTTTCGAAATCGGTCCGCGAGAGGTGGCTTTTCCGGTCGAAATCGATCCGGCACCACCGGTTCTGATTTGCCACGAAAAAGCGTTTCCGATTGGGTTGACCCAGAAAAATTGTACGGATGACGCATGGTGGATAGATAGGGAACCGTGGAACCAGATCAAAAAGATGAAGGGGGCTTACCTGAGATTGCAAATGAAGTACGACCACTGGCAAGCAAGCCGCTGGCATGCACTCGAAGCGATTTATCTCGCGATTCAATCAGGCGGAAAAATCAAATATCACCAGTTAAACGATGTCGTTTCCAACAAACCGCTGCACGTGACGGGCGATGCGGCGTGTTTGGAATCGGGGTGTTTTCTGGACTTTGAAGGGCTTGGGAACGCGATCGAGTTTCGGCGATGCTCCGGCACGGTATGTACACCGTACAGCAATCCGTACAACGCATCGATGCCGGATTACAAGCCGATGAGCCTAGAACATTTTGCCGCTAAGATACTGCCTAATTATGTGAAACGAATGGTCACTTTAGATCAGTAACCTGCTTGGTATTTTTGCGACAATTCCTGTTTTTTTTCCCAGCCGGTTCGTGATATACGCGCGGCTTCGTTTTTCGCGCTCATCATCCATTGAGTGGGAAAACCAGCCATTCACAATCACCGCGGTGCCAATCCAACAACAACAACGTTGCCGCCGCAATGTGTCAAAAACAGAAGGAGACAAATCATGGCCGATCTATTCGGGCGTAAACCCAAAGTATTTGATCCACCGCCTATTCAAATTGAAGGAAACGGTGAACTGCGAGCTGAAATCAAAACATCACTGGGAACAATGGTCGCGCGGCTGTTTGAAAAAGAAGCCCCAAAAACCGTCGCCAACTTTGTAGGATTGGCAACGGGAGCCATCAAAGACAACAAACCGTTTTACAACGGTCTCATTTTTCACCGCGTGATTCCCGATTTCATGATCCAGGCCGGGTGCCCACAAGGTCGGGGTACGGGAGGTCCGGGTTATGTTATCAGCGACGAATTTCATCCGCAGTTACGCCACAATCGGCCGGGGCTTTTGAGCATGGCCAATTCCGGTCCCAACAGTGGGGGCAGTCAGTTTTTTATCACTGAAACAGCGACACCGTGGTTAGATAACAAACACGCAATTTTTGGCGAAGTGATCGAAGGTGTGGACCTCGTATCAAAAATTGCCGGCGTGCCTCGTGATCCGAATGACCGTCCCAAAACCCCGGTCGTCATGGAAAGTGTCCGAATTTTCCGCGCCTAACCTTCTCTTGCTCATGACGTCTCTCTTCCCGGCATCCCGCGTCGTCATGGAAAGTGTCCGAATTTTCCGCGCCTAACCCCAATGCCGGCGACTCAAGCGCAAACCTTTGTCTTAGAGGGTGTTTGGGTAAAAAATTAAGTTACTCGAAACATTGGCCTACTACGTCGGCCGTGCCTCGGTCAGCCCGACCGACTCGTTACGGCCACTGTTTCGCTCACCGGCAATTTTTTCCCAAACACCCTCTTACATACAAACGTCAACCCAACATGTCGACCTGCCGTTTTTTCCACGCAAAACGTCAACCCAACATGTCGACCTGCCGTTTTTTTGGCGTAAAACGTCAACCCAACATGTCGACCTGCCGTTTTTTCCGCGCAAAACGTCAACCCAACATGTCGACCTGCCGTTTTTTCCGCGCAAAACGTCAACCCAA
>JABWCM010000221.1 GCA_013360285.1 Myxococcales bacterium | reverse complement strand
CCGGGCCAGGACAACACGGTTGGAATGCCGATTTATTTACCGACGCTGGATATCGACAACGCCCGTCTCGTCGGCGGTGAAGATGACATCACAATGCAGATGGACGGCTTGCCCGGTGCCGAGCTAACCGTTTACGCCAATTCTGTGACCTGCCCGGATGGATCGCCCGAGTGTGTGGTGTCATTCAGCCAAGTCAACATGGAACGGGTACCTATGCCGGCCCCAATGGGATCGACGTTTACTCTCGCGTGGACGGTACAGCCTGCTGGTACCGCGTTCAACCCTCCAGCAAAGGTCTGTGTCCCCAATGATGGACGTCCCGTTGGCCTTCAAATGGAAATGTTTTCGTTTGATCACGACGTGGAAAGTTGGGTCAGTATCGGAACCGGTACCGTCACCGACGACGGGACACGGATTTGTTCGGACCCGGGCTTCGGTATTCAGAAAGCCGGGTGGGGTGGCGCTCCTCCGCCGCCACCACCAAAAAAATGCGTAGGTGGATGTGACGACGGCAACCCGTGTACATCGGATGGATGTAAAGACGGCAGTTGTGTGCACACGCCATCCGGGGGCGGATGCGCCGATGACGGCAATCCATGCACGTCGGACGTCTGCCAGGGCGGTAGTTGCACCCACCCGCCGACGTCGGGTGGAGCATGCCCCGACGACGGCAACCAATGTACCCTGGATGTTTGCGAAAACGGATCGTGTTCGCATCCTCCTGGTAATGAAGGTGCAACGTGCAGCCCGATGGGAGCCGAATGCACCGTAGGCAAATGCGAGGGCGGCTCCTGTAATAACGCAGTACCTAAGCCAGACGGCACACCGTGTACCGACGACGGCAACGACTGTACCAATGACTCCTGCAAAAGCGGCAGTTGCGACCACCCACCCAAAGCAGATGGAACGGGATGTGAAGACGACGGCAACGAGTGCACCAAAGACCAATGCAAAGGTGGGTCATGCGACCATCCGCCGGGAACCAACGGCACCCCGTGTAAGGACGATGACAACGAATGCACAAATGACCAATGTAAAGACGGGTCTTGCGACCATCCCCCCAAAGCAGACGGAACAAAGTGTGGAAAAGACGATCCGGAATGCGGCGCATCCAAATGTAAATCGGGTTCCTGTGAATTTGACGACAAGTCAAAAGAAGGTCAACCGTGTGACGCCGACGGAAAATTCTGCACGTTTGTCGAAGGTCATTCTTTCCCTAAAAACGACAGTTGCAAAGGCGGATCGTGTGTCCCGGGACCAACCCCGAAAGAAACAAGCACGGAAATCGATTTTGACGTCATCGGCAAAGTATTGTCCTTCATTTCCTTGATTAGTCAGGCCACTCAGGCCAGTGGACTACCATGCTATTTGGATTTTAAGAAGTCTGGCGCCGGTGGGTTTAAGTTAAAGAAAGAGTACTCTTGCTGCGAGGAGAAAAAAATCGTCTCCGCGGTCAAAGAGACAGGAAATGCTTACATAAGTGGAGAAATCGAGGCAGCGTGCAACGTGATCCCATTTAAGGTTCCCAGTTACCTAGAGAACATCTTCAGCGTGTTTGTCGGCCCGTTTATTAAAGGTGGCGCTGGACTGTCCTATACAAAAGAAACCGATCAGTGTGCGGGAACAGACAAAAGTTGTATCAATGGTGAAGTCACTGGCAGCATTGGGGCGAAAGTGGAAGTCAAGATCATTGATTTCCAAGAATATTCGCTTATTTCCGCGTCAGGAAGTTGCAGCGGAAGTCTTGGTTTGAGCGCCAGTTGCTGTTTTGGACAACCCGGAACCGGCAACGCGTTCGTAGGGAAAGTTGAGTGCAGTGTGAGCGTTAAGTTATCAAAGTTTATTGGATTCAGCGCATCCAAAACACTTACGCCTGGCTATAGTGCTCCATTTACATGCACGCTTTAAACCGGAGAAACGGGTGACAACAGGCGTTCAAATTGCCGTTCTATTTTCGGCACTTGCGGTGGGTGGAGCAACAGGTTTTGGGTTGGCTCGAACGTGGGAACCGCCGGCGACAGACACGCAGCCGGCCACCACCGTCGCGCCAACCGAACCGTCGCAGTCAGCCGCAAACGCGGAGTACATACCCGTACAACCCGCGGTGGTCCAAGTTGCTTCTTTGACACCCAATAGTTCCACAAACGGACCGGATAGTACGGTGCAATATGTTGGAACCAAATATGCACCGGCCAGCGTGGTACCCATGATCACCAAGGCCGATTGGAAACCGGACACGCCGGAGGCAGCATTTGCAGGCGTCTATAGCGCCTACCGAACTCAGAGCCAGGATTGGGTGCGGGAAACTTTTGCCCAAGATGAGCAGACCGCTTATCAAGAAAGACTGGATAGCGGAACGGTAACCGGTGAAGATGAAGTTTTACACCTGAGTTCGTCGGCGAGCATCGCAGAAAGGATCGATCTCGGCGATTACGCGGTAATAGTGGCGCTGATCAGGGCATCAGATGGAGAAGAGTCCAGCATGGTTACCCCATTTGTACGCACCGACAAGGGATGGTTTCGTACGATGAAACTCGATCAGCACGTCACCATGGCGATGATCAGCGCCATGGCGGCCAAACGTTACGATCACGTTGTTCAGAATCAAGGACCCTAGGTTGTCCCAATACGTCAACATACGCTCCTTGAAGCAAACATCCATAGAAGAAGCGCAGTACGACAGCAACACTCGGATGCGACAAACGGCGACAACACGTTGAGTCGGGTGAACATCCAAAATGCAGCGAGACAACGAACGATACCGACCAGGTCGGTAACGGAGGAAAGGATGATGGGTTGGTGTAAAAGCAAAGGAACGTTGCAAAACGATCATCCCCAAAGCACATCTATGGTGGATACAGCCACAAATCGACCCCACCGAGTCGGCTCAATCCCAAAAACGTTTCTCGGAGCGTCGTTGAGTGTAGCGCTGGCATGCCTCATCGTGAGTTCCGCGCCCGCTCAGGCGCAACAACTCAACGAAAACTGCATGATTAACTTACTTAATTATACCGTGCAGGTGCATCCCGACGGAACATGGGCGTTGCCCAACATTCCGATTGAGCCGGGATTTTATCGATTGCGCGTTGTGTGCACTGAAAATGGGGAAACAATCAGTGGCATGTCGGATTTCTTTACTCTGACCGGCGATGGACCCGTAGACTATGGGCAAATCACATTTGGCAACATCCAACCGCCGCCGGAAAAACTGCTGGTTGGTGTCCCAAGTCCAACGTTGACCATCGTCGGACAAACTACAGAACTGATCGTACTTGCTAAATTACCAAACGGTGAGTATCTGAACGTCGCCAGTGATTTACTTGGCACGCTGTTCACCTCCAGTAATCCCGATGTCGCCACAGTCAACAACGAAGGTGTGGTGACCGCGGTGAGTAACGGCGTGGTGTTGATTCAAGTACGAAACGAAGGCGCGACCGCGACCGTAGAGGTGGAAGTCAAGATTCCCGAAGACGATGACGAAGATGGGATTCCGAACGATTATGAACTCGCCGCCGGACTCAATCCCAACGACCCGGGTGACGCATCGGTGGACTTCGACGATGACGGCTTAACAACCTTCGACGAGTACGTACGCGGTACAAACCCGTTGATGTTGGACACCGATGGCGACACGCTCAATGACGGTGACGAGGTTGGTGTTCACCTGACCAATCCACTGCTGCCAGACACCGACAACGATACTCTCATCGATGGCAAAGAGTTGGTTTTGGGAACCAACCCGCTCAACATCGATACCGATGGTGATGGAATTCGCGACGGTATTGAAATTTTAATGGGAACCAACCCAAAAATCAAAAATCCGACAACAACGTTGACCGGTACGGTATTGGATATACAAGGGGCCGCCGTTCCCGGAGCCGCCGTTATCGTTTACGACACCCTCATCACCAATACAGATGCCCAGGGCAACTTCTCGATGCCTGCAGTACCTAAACTGGGGAGTAAAAAATCGGTCGCTATCGCGCGCATGGTAACGGATGGAGAGGTTCGTGAAGGGACATCGATCGTATTTAACGCGGTAATCGGCGGGATTACGCCTCTTGGCACGATCGTCATTAAAACGTTACCCGAGTCGGTCGCTGGAACGGTATTGAGTCCGTCCGGTAAGCTTGTACCTGGAGCCAACGTTACCCTTTTCGCCGGATCGGAGGTCAAAGCGACAGTGACCAACCTGGCGGGGCAATACTTATTTAAGCAGGTTCCACCCGGGCCACTGACGCTTCAGTCCATCGATTCCAAAACCGGTTTACGAGCACAGGTGTTCAACACACTGGCAGAGGGCGGTACCGTCTCTCAAGCTATTAAGTTAAGTCCAAACGGAACCATTGTTGGAAAAGTACTGGATGTAGACGGCCAAACACTTGTAGGTCCAGACGTTGCAATCCAAATTACGGGGCCACAAACCGGAACGTTGGCAACCGACGTGTTCAGCGAATACCGATTTGGGTATATGCCACTGGGGGTCTACACGGTTGACGCCATCGCAGCAGACGGCAAACGTGGCCGAACTGTTGCGAACTTAAACAGCACAAATCAGGTATTTAAGGCCAACCTTACATACCTGGGCCAAGGCCAGGTTGTGGGATTTGTTGAAACCGCTGCCGGCCAGAAAGTTGCGGGCGCGCAAGTTACATTGACCAGCCAGAGTGTGTTTGGCGGTACCAAATCCACAATCACAGCGCCCGACGGGAGCTTCGCCATCGACGGTGTTTACGTTGGCGGGTTTCAGTTGTCCGCCTACTCTGCGGTGCTGGGTCTCGGGGGAATCGCAGCAGGAACAATTGATTTCGACGGTGACTTGCAAACAACAAACATTACTCTGTCGGCATCCGCAACATTGTCCGGCACAGTATTTAAATCCGACGGCAACACACCCGTTGCAGGCGCCAAGATCATCTTGACGCCTTCCGGAAAAACCGCAACCACCGACGCGTTGGGAGCTTACTCATTTGTAGGAATTCCGCTCGGAACGTACACACTTGACACATCCGATCCGGCTACTGGCGACAAGGCGAAAACCACAGCAAATGTGTTGGTGCCTGATGCGATAACCACGGTCGACGTGATTCTCAACGGTGTCGGTATTGTGAATGTTGTCGTCCAGACAGCCAGCAACGTTCCGGTTGCAAACGCCAAAGTGACTTTGACGAGTACGACAGCTTTTGGCGGCACCAAACAGGGTTTCACGGACGCAAATGGGCTTATGTCGTTTACCAATGTGATCGCTGGGACGTTCTCAGTAACGGCGGCGGATCCGGCTGCATTATTGGGTGGCTCAGTCTCGTCCAGCGTTTTGCCGGGAGAAACCACCCAAGTCACCGTCAAGCTAGAGGCTGCGGCTACCTTGCAGGGCACCATCTTTCTCGCCGACGGTCAGACCATTGCGACCAACGTAACTGTTAAGTTATCACCCACTGACAAAGTTTCGATCACAGGAACTGACGGCAAATACATTTTCGACAACATTCCCGTTGCAAAAAGCCCTTACACAATCAAGGTTTATGATGCTTCCGGGACGCTGCGAGCCGCCAAGTTCGGCGTTAACTTAAGTTTCCATGGACAGGTCGCGATACATGACATCACCATGTCCGGCGCGGGAACTGTCCAAGGGGAGGTCTTTGGACCAGATGGTATGCCGGTCAGCGGTGCAACCGTGACAGTAACCAGCGTAGTGGAAGGTTCTAAAAAATCAACGACAACCACAGGCTTGTCGGGTCAGTACATCGTCGGAAACCTCCCGGTCGGTAATTTTACGGTAACGGTATCAAAAAGTTCGGAATTCCTCGCCGGATCAGCGTCCGGGACCATTCTCTACGACAAACACATCGCAACTGTGAACGTAGCAATGCAAGCGAACCAAATTCCTCCCCCGCCCCCCCCTCCTCCCGGCGGAGGCGGCACAACACCTCAACCGGGGTCCGGAACGCTTGCAACTCTTTTTGATGCGAACAATTTTGCGTACACGATTCGCCAAGGCGGATTTATCGCCGACGGAAAAGAAAACGTATTCCAGGGTGACAATGCGCAAAATCGAGGTGCGCTAAGATTGGTTCTTTCCCACAGCGGCACCGAAACCAAATTTGTCGGAACGGGAGCCTCGTTGGAAATGGGTGGACGCCAGCTCGCAATCCCAGGTCCTGGCCCCGCTGGTTTGGAAATTACCCGACGGGTTTACACTCCTCACGACGGTTATTTCACACGATTTGTCGACGAAATTCACAACCCGACCGATGCACCGATCACCTTAACGGTGCGTCACGAATCCACCTATCGAAATCGAACCCAAGTGATCGGCGCATTTACCTTCACTTTTGGAATGGGGATTACGCTTACATCCAGCGGGGACAGTTTCTTGGGCACGACCGGCCACGATCACTGGATGACCGCCGACGATGTTGTGGACGCCGACCCGTTTTTACAAACGAACAACCTCCCGGCCATCGCCCACGTGTTCGATGGCCCCGACGCGGGTCTCCAAGTCGACACGTATGCCTACAAGGTGGATTTCACTGCCGAAGCCCGCGCCCAGTTGGAAACCAGCTATTCCGACATTGTGGTTCCGGCCGGTGAATCCATTATGTTAATGCAGTTTCTCGTACAGACGACGTCGAGGGACGGCGCAAATATGGCCGCTGGGCGACTGGTACAACTTCCACCGGAGGCACTCACTGGGTTATCACAGGAGGAACTCGACGGCATTGCCAACTTCACAATCCCGGCGAACGGTGTCAGCCAAATTGCTGCTTTACCGGAACGAAACGGGAAAATCGAAGGTGAAGTATTCGAAGGCGACCAGGTTACCCCGGTACCCAATCCCAAAATCCGATTCCAAAGCGACAATCCGCTGTTCGGCCGCACGTGGTTCTACAACGCCGATGCCCAAGGTAAATTTATCATTTCGTCGGTATTCAATAACTCCGGATCCTCCATTCCCGTGCCGCGTGGACCGTTTACCGTCGAGGCGACACATCCCGTCTCCAACGAATTGTCGGGTGAAGCAGGGGGCGATTTCTTTGTTCCAGAAAGCGAGACAACCGGAGTTGCAATATTCTTCACCAGCACAGGAATCATTTCCGGCCAAGTGAAACGTCCGGACGGAACGGTTGTAAGTATCGGCACTGCGACCGTTTCAAGCGTCGAGTTGGCAAAGCCGGTAACCGTCAACATCGCGCCAGATGGCACCTATGCGTTTTATGGATTACCCCCCGGATCCTATACCGTTACCGTCAACATGCCTGTACCTCAAGGAACAGGACTGACGGGATTTGCCTCAACGACGGTCAATGCCGGTCAGGTGTCGATAGTGAACATCACGATCGAGCCAGCCGGCACAGTACTTGGAACCGTGTATCAGGGAGGCGTACCGTTGCCATTGGTAGTGGTTAAGATAACTGCCCCCGGATTTTCCCGCCAGACAACCACCGACACCGGTGGCGGATACGTTTTTGTCGACATGCCGCTTGGACAATTTACGGTGACCGCGACTGAGCCCAAAACCAAACTTTTGTCCAATGCCAGTGTTTCCGTATTCGATTCCCAGGAAACCATACAAGATCTAAGCGTTATCGGGCTCGGAAGCGTCGAGGTCGAAGCGACCTTTGCCGATGCTACGGTTGTAGCGAACGGAAACGTACAGATTCAAAAATTGCCGCTCGGAACCGCCTTTGCGTCAGCCGGCAAAACCAATTTCTTTGGTAAATTACTGATTCTCGACGTACCGGAAGGCGCTTTTTCGGTACGCGTTTTTCACCCCACAAACGCGTCGATTTTTGCGACCGTCTCGGGTTCCATTGCTGCCCATGGTGAACTGGTGACCGTCCCGGTACAACTAGCTCTGGATGAGGCACCAACGGTTAGCCTTACTTCTCCTCCCGACGGCACGGGTGTGCTCAATGGAGCTAAGATAACGGCCACCGCCACAGCCACCGATGACCTGGGAGTTACCAAGGTCGACTTCCTAATCGATGGTAAATTAGCAGCAACAGACCCGACAGCGCCCTATTCATCTTTGATCACGATCATCAAACCAGCCGTTGGTACCACTGTGTTTTTGCAGGCACGTGCAACCGACACCGGCGGCAACACAGCACTGTCAGTACCCGTGGGAATCACCGTATTACCCGATGAAGCAGAGCCAACGGTAACATTAAGCGCTCCCGCACCCAACGCGACATTCATCGAAGGCAAATCCTTCGGGGTAAACGCAACTGCTTCGGATAACGTGGGTGTAACCAAGGTCGAGTTTTCTGCCAACGGGCTGTTGTTTGCAACGGATCTAACGGCCCCATACAGTGCTAACTTTAACATTCCGAGCAATTATACACCGGGATCCAATCTGCCGTTGTCGATCGAAGCCACTGCCTACGATCAGGCGGGTAATGTCGGACAAGCGGTCGCATCGGTAATGGTAACACCAGATGCCCCCCCCACAGTCACCCTTACAAGCGGCCCGGTGTCCGGTTCAACAGTCATTGAAGGGACACAGGTGGTGTTCAAATCCACTGCTAGTGATGATATCGGAGTAACTGTGAGCCTCGTGGTCAACGGAAACTCCGTTCAAACACGGTTTCAGCCACCGTTTGACTTTACCTACACCATTCCACAAGTCGAACAGGTTACCAACCCACTTTCGATTGTTCTGACCGCGACCGACACCAAAGGGCAAAAGGCGTCCACGTCGGCAACAGAACTGACTGTCATCAATGACGAAGCCCCCTCAGTCACGATCACGACACCTGTCGATGGTGCTTCGGCGACGGAAGGTTCTTCACTGAACATCGCCGCCTCGGCACTAGATGACCTTGGAGTCGTCGAAGTCGAGTTCTTCCTCGACGCCATATCCTTGGGGATCGATAAAGTGGCGCCGTTTGCCGTTTTCGGTCAAGTACCGGCGGGAAATGACGGCGATCCGTTGGAAATCAAAGCGGTTGCCAAGGACACAATCGGTCAGAAAACAACTTCAACCATTACAATTTTCCGCGAAGACGATTCTACTGCGCCGTCGGTGGCGACGATCACGCTTCCAGCGGATGGTTCAGTTATCCCAACAGGACCTGCTGACATCATGTTTGTCATTGACGCATCAAGCAGTGCCGCAGCATCTCTTGGTGGAGACATTGACGGCGATGGCACAAACGACAACGCCCTGAAGGCATCCATTTTGTCTGCCAAAGAGCTGCTAAATTACATCGACATGACCACAACTAAGGTGGGCGTGGTAGAAATCAAATCCGCAATAACCATCAAACAACCGCTGACTCACGACAAAACTTCAGTGCAAAACGCTCTGAACAACATTTTGTCTTCCGGCACCAGCGGAACAGCAAATTGGTCAAATGGCATCAAATCAGCAACCGATTCGCTTATCGGCGGAAACGCGCGCCGCGGCGCACAACCTGTCCAATTTTTTATGTCGGCCGGCAGTTCGACCTACCCAACAACAGAAGCGCAGCGTGCACAGGACGGTGCGATAGTAGTTCATACCTTTGGTGTGGGTCCGACGCCAAACCAGAGTTTATTACAACAGTTGGCCACGCAGACCGGCGGTGCATATACGTCGCTGACCGGACCGGCGCAAATCATTGATATCGTACCGAGTCTGTCGGGCGTCGGTTTGGATTCGTTAGGAGTAACTGTAGACGCAACAGACGATATTGCTGTGCAGAAAGTAACCATTCAAGTCAATTCCGCAGACAACAGCATTTTCCAGACCGTGGTAGACAACACGGCACCGTATACAGCGTTGGTGTCGCTTGCTGGCCTAACTTCGGAAAAATCGGTCACGGTCAATGCTCAAGTGGATGATTTCGGCGGCAACTCGACGGCAGCTTCACCTGTTCAAATTACTGTACTTCCGGCAACCAAACCACCTGTGATTTCATCGGTTTCACCTAATTTCGGCTCCCCTGGAGATTCGATTGTCATCAAAGGCAAATTTTTCCATCCTGTGGCCGCGTTGAACAGCGTATCATTTGGTGGCGCCATTGGAACAGTGACAGCCGGCAACAAACTTCAACTGACCGTAACCGTACCCGAGGGTGGAAGCACAGGCGACCTAACTGTGACTGCCGACGGGCTGATATCGAATGGAATCCCATTTGGGTTCGATACCGACGGCGACGGATTGCTGGATCTGGATGAACTAACACTCGGTACCGACCCGAACCTTGCTGACACCGATGACGACGGCTTGAGCGATTTCGCAGAAGTGATGACCCATGGAACCGATCCACTTCATATCGACACGGATGACGATGGATTGATCGATGGTTGGGAAATCAAGTGGAACTTCAATCCCTTGGTGCCAGGAGAAGAAGATGATGACAATGACTCCGATCAGTTGGACAACCTCGGCGAACAAGCAGCAGATACCAACCCCCATGTTGCGGATACCGACGAAGACGGGTTGACAGACGGTTCCGAAGTGACAACGCACGGAACCAACCCCCTGTTGGTCGACACCGATAATGACGGTCTTACGGACAAATTTGAAGTTGAGTTCGGCCTTGACCCACTCAACGGCGGTGATGAGTCACTCGACGGGGACGCGGACAACTTGAACAATCTCACCGAACAGAACATCGGAACCGACCCAACCAATCCGGACACAGATGGAGATGTTTTGTTCGACGGGGACGAAATCAACGTATACGGAACCGATCCGTTGGATACGGACAGCGATGCCGATGGGTTGGAAGATGGCGACGAAGTTATTAACTTAGGAACCAATCCAGCTTTGGCAGACTCCGACGAAGATGGACTCAACGATGGAGTGGAATTGAACGTTTATGCGACCAATCCAACGCTACCGGACACCGACGGTGATCAGCTTAGCGATGGTCTTGAAGTGTCACCGTTCACAACCAATCCTCTTGCAATCGACACCGATGGTGACGCACTAGCAGACGGAATTGAAGTACTTACTTATGGCACTAGTCCAAAGGTGTCTGACAGCGACGCTGATACCTACACAGATGGCGATGAAGTAAACGTGTATGGCACCGATCCCAACGTACCCAATATTTGTAAGATGCCGTCGTGCGTGGGTGACACGTGTACCTTGATCGATACCGACGCAATTTATTGTTGTGAAGTAAAAACCTACAATCAAGGATTTAACGCAACTGTTTCCGCTGGTTATGGATTCACGGGAACAAGCATGGCGTCAAAGTGGCAGGTCGCCAGCGCCGGCAAATCCGTTTCTACACCGGGAGCGTTGTATTACGGCAACCTGGCCACGAAAAACTTTAACGATGGTGTAAGCAGCGGCCAGGTCACAAGTCCGGCGCTACCGGTACCCGACCGAGATGGCGCTGAATTGTCGTTCATGCTGTATATGGCTACCGATTCCGGAGCCACAACCGACACTCTGGTGCTGGACGTCCTTGACGGCGCGACGGTAACCACCGTGTGGACCAAAGCACAGTACACCACGTTTAGCCAATGGAAAAAGCAAACCGTTTCCATGGCCGCGTTCAAGGGAAAAGCAATCCAATTGCGGTGGACTTTTAATACCGTAACCGCCAATAACAACTCCGGGGAAGGGGTGTATATCGACGATATCCAGTTGGATACTCCGTGCCCACCACCACCGTGCTTCAGCGATGCAGAATGCGAAGACAACAACGCTTGTACTACGGACGTGTGCGCATTTGCGGCCGGATGTGTAAATACGCCGATTAACTGCAATGACGATAACATTTGTACCACCGATTCCTGTAATTCTGCCACGGGATGTGTGTTTACAAATAACACCGTCACCTGCAATGACGACAATCCCTGCACCAACAACGACAAATGTGGTGGCGGTACGTGCA
>JABWCM010000220.1 GCA_013360285.1 Myxococcales bacterium | reverse complement strand
ACCGACGTCTCGACGTCTCGATTGCCTGGATTTGGCTCACCGAGGGCCGCATGCTTCTCAGGAGGCTGACACACTCGGGTTAATATTTAAACACCCTCTTAGCGGGCGCGTTAGATACACGACGTTCGTGTGGTTGCTCTTAATGTTGACGCCTCCCAGCGCATATGCCGTAGACTGGGTGGTCGGTGGCAACGATATCACATCAGCTAGCAGCGAATTCCTTGGAACCAAGTCCACCAGTACCGATAAGGATATGGAATTGCACTCGGGTTCGGTGCGGGTGCTGAAGTTTGATTATAACGCAACATCCACATCGATCATCGGCGGCTATTCCGGCAACACAGCCACGACTTCGGTTGGAGTGACGATCGGGGGCGGTGGGGCGTCTGGCAGCATCAACCAAACAACAAGTGATTGTGATTATTGCACGATTGGTGGTGGAGTCGGTAACTACATTGATCACGATTGGTCAACGATTGGCGGTGGAGAACTTCACTCAATCGAAGCCGACCGGGCAACTATCTCAGGTGGAAGTGGCAACACCATTGATGGCAACAATCGGGGAACTATCGGTGGTGGCTTTTCCAATGTCATCAACGGAGCTACTGGTTCCAGCACCATTGCAGGTGGGGATCGCAACAAGACATATGCCTCCGGTTATTGCAGTATTGGTGGTGGTCAATTGAATGTGATCGGTGTGAATGACGGATCAGGCATTGTGGAGTAGTCAAGGAGAAACAAACATGGATTCGTTAAGTAAACACCAGATTTTGATGTCGTTGGTCGTGATATTCTCAGGTTTGTTCGTGATCGCTTGTTCGGATTCGCAAAACGTGCAGCAACAGGAAACGGCGAGTTATGAAGCGGCGCTCGTGACCCCAGGCGGGTTGCGGATTGGAGGGCCGAATCGTTGTAAGTCCGACGATGATTGTTCGCTCGAGAGTTGTGGTTGTTCCTGTGACGTCGTTAGCAATTGGCAGACAACCCAGTGTAAAACGACGTGCACCGAGGTTGTCGACGGTTGCGAGAATTTCGTGGCCATGTGTGAAAAACACCATTGTGTTAAGAAACCAGCACCGCCATCGAACACCATCTGCGAACTGAGTGGGGTTGCCGGTGATATTATCGTGTGCCCATTTGAGATGGCGCGATCCGCGGAAATGGATCCTACGCCTGTGATGATGCAGCTCAAAGTGCATTATAATGGTGGCCTGATCAAATTGTTACAATTGCAGGACACGGTTTGCGCCGGTGGACAATGTACGTCCGTCCAGACCCCCCCCGGCAAACTTCAGCCGTCAGGTCACCTCGTCTCACCCTTTCCTGACCCGTATTCCAAATGGGCAGGGACGGGCATAGTTATCATTACAAATGCGTCCAATCCCTCATCAGACCTCGTTAACGCCTATATGACCCCGGATGGGGTCGTTGTCGGCGCGCCTGTATTCATGGAAGGAGCGTTCCAATTATTGGTTGATATTCCCGCAAACAACCCGGCATACCTGTGGCTTGATAACATGGCGGGTGCAACGGTGAACGCGAAGCCACTCGTGGGTACAGTCGAAGACGGAATGATCATTGTCAAACCGGAGGAACCAGACTAATGTCCCGGTTGTGAAATAGCTTGGCTTTGAACCCGAATCCCAGGCTACCATAAGCAAGACAAAGCAGGGTTACCCTGGGACCGCTGAGCCTCCTGCCTGGCCCACCGTTTCGATTATCCCGAGGGGTTCGCGATGTCTAATGTTGCTCGACTTTTCCTTCCTCGTGTTGTCTCGCCAGCCACCCACGAGCCTGACGGTCCCAGGGTCTTGCCTTTTCGAAGGCGTTTATTTGTAGAGAAGTCGGTGCCTCATGGGTCGACAATCTCCATCAAGGCTCGTCACAATAACAGAAAACTACTATTCAACCGAGACACTAGGTGGCTGGTGTTTTTAGATGAAATTTTTGTCCTGGCCGTCCCTGTCCGTCTCGCCCGCAAAAAAACTGCGCCATATTCCCAATATTTTTCAGGATTTTTTTCGGACGATCCGCCTCAAATTCGGCTGGATCATGAAAACCCCTATTTAACACCGCCCTCCCAGAATAAGTTGACCTTACCACCCTCGCTTTTCTTGCACTGTTGAATACACCGCCGGAAACTGTCCACATCCCTATCGCATCTCGGTCGGCGTTTTCGTCACTTCCTTTACCCCCCGACCCTTCACCACTTTACGGTAGACAATGCCCCCCTTCGGAGTATGCTTGGCGGCGCGGATTTGGCAAACCAGCCGCGTTTTTACTCCACTTCCAGTTTCCGTATACGCCATGGCCCCAACAACTCCTTTTTTCACATTGTCATTTACACGCTCCAACCGACTGGTCCTTTGCGGATGGGTTTGTTTGCTTACGCTGTTCACCTTTGCCCCCGCAGGACTTGCCGGAGGGCCCGCCGGCCCCTGCTGCTTCGGCGGACCGGGCAGTGGGTGCGAAAACTCCGGAGGTTGCGAAACCTGTGTCTGCACCACCGATCCCTACTGCTGCACCACCGTTTGGGACGGCCATTGCGCCAATGCTGCGGCCGGTTCCTGTTCCGACGTGTGTGGGTGTGGATGTACCGATCCGTTCGGCGATATTACCGGAGACGGCGAAGCCAAGGTGGTCGACGTACAGTGTTTTATTTTGTTGGTCTTATCGGCGCTCTCCGGAAATCCGGACGTTCCCACTTGTTTGGGGACCGCGCTTGCCGATGCCGATTTACAGTGTGATGGGCAATTGGACATTACCGACGT
Organism: Myxococcales bacterium; assembly: GCA_013360285.1. GTDB lineage: Bacteria > Myxococcota_A > UBA9042 > JABWCM01 > JABWCM01 > JABWCM01. Next base: position 9,099 of record JABWCM010000220.1, on the reverse strand, counting down.
CCAATTGGTGATCGGGGCCGCATTAAAAAAAGACCTCGACCCAGGCTTGGACACCGACGGCAACAATTGCCCCGACGAATGTGGCGCCCCGTTGTTTGGGGTCTGTTTCGGACCCGACGGATCGCCTTGTGACGACGGCAATCGTTGTACCGTTGGAGACAGTTGCACCGCCGGATCGTGTTCTGGCGGTACATCGCTCAACTGCGACGACTCCGAACCCTGCACCACCGACACCTGCGACCCCAAACTCGGGTGCCAACATGAATTGATCCTCGGTTGCGGAGACAACTGCACCGGGTCCGAAATTCCCAACGACGGTTTTGACAGTGACTGCGACGGCTTCGAATTGTTCGGTCCCAACGCCACACCCCTTCAGTTGTCCGGCCCCATCGGGGCCAATCCGTTTTCGGTGGCCCTTTCCGGCACCATGCCGTTGGGGTTGTTCGGTTTGGTTCCGGTTTCCGGAACCGCGGTGCGGGCCGTTCAAAATGGCCCCGTCAGTTGGTGTGTTCAAGGCACATTCGCCGGCAACGTGCAGGCCCTTACTTTGCTCAGCGCCGGCCTCAAGCTGTGTTATCTGCCAAACGGCACCTACAACGGCACCCTTGACGGCACATTAAAAGACGGCCAGAGCACCGTCAACACATCTGGGTCCTTTACGGTCACCGGTGTTTCAAACGTAATTCTTGCCGTTTCTCAACTGACATCCAACGCGGGATTGGTCATCCACAACGTAAACTTAACCGCTCAGGCCGGACAAACGATCCTGACGGGGACAGCCGTTTTCGACGACGGCGCGTTTTCCCTTTCTGCATCGGGCAATTACGCATCAACTGGCCCGCTGAGTCTTCCCCTGGTCATTCCCCCTAACCTGCCCCCCTATACCCCCTTTCCAAACCTAGCGCTGTCCATTCATCTCATTGGCGGCACCTTGGATCGATCCGCCGCCGGGTGGTCGGCAACGTTGGTCGGCGAAACGGATCCGGTCACGTTGGCTTCCGGCATGGTATTGGATGTGGCCAACTTGTCTCTCACCTTTTCTTCCACCGGAATCACTACGAATCTCGGCGGCCTTGCCAACCTTGGTTTTACGACCCTCAACCTTTCAGGCAGCCTCAACAAAACCGCCGCCACGAGTGCTATGACGGGATGTCTCGGCGGCAGCACCACCAAAACTATCGGCGGGTTGTATCTGGATCCCCTCAACTTTTCTTATTGTCCCGGCGATGCTGCCGCCAACGTGTCGGGCGAACTGTTGTTTGAAGGGCAAATGGTTGCTTTTGTGGGCACCGTGGTCACGGGCAACCCCTGGACCGTTACTTTGCAATTGGAAGATCTCACTTTAGCTCCAGGCCTGGAGCTAAGTGAAACCACATTGACTACCTCCGGGGCGGGTTATGTGCTTTCCGGTATCCTCACAATCGGAGAAGGCAGCCAAACGCTGAATCTCGCGTTTACCGGCAATTGGGCTCCCACCGGAAATTGGGTTCTTCAGGCGGGTATGGCGCCGGGCACCCAATGGACTCCGGTAGTAGGGCTTGATTTGGCGGTGACCCAACTTTCCGGAACCGTCAGCAAAACCAACGGAAATTTAAGCATCTCGGTCACCGGCGGCTCCACCGCACCGCTGGTTCTCGTTCCGGGACTAGTGCTCACTGGGGTTTCGGTAACCGGCAACTGGAGCGCCGGTTTGTGGAGTGTCGTTTTGGCGGGGTCCATCCACATCGACTTGGGATCCAATGGAGTGGACGTCATGGTGATGGCGACGATTTCCGACCAACCGACGTTGGAATTTGGGGGCGAAATCACCGAACCCATCGCCCCCTTGGAGCCGTGGGTCGGGGACGCTTTCATCATCGACGACATCGCCTTGGTGTTGGCCGTGGATTTGACCACCGATACCTTTTCGTTGACCTTTTCCGCTGACGCCGAATTTTGTTTGTTTACCCCGTGCTCGCCATCCGACGTGATCGTGTTTACGGTAGAAGCGGGGTTGATTTTGGACGGCACAACCTGGGGATTCTATTTCCGGGGGGATTTGGACCCCATCGATATCCCTGTTTTGGGGACGCTTGATTTGACCTTTGTTGCCACCACCATTGATTTACAGGGTTTCGACGTATTTGACACCCCCAACGACGAAAACGATGATTTGGATTTGGAAGCCGGCGTTCATTTGGCAGGCGTTGGCCCTTGCCCATTGTCTTTTGACGGTACCACCGTCCCGTTGCTGTATCTTATCAGCGTCTCCGGCCTGTCCGTCTCCGTCGAGGCGGAGATCCCGGTCAATTGGACCGTCATTTCACCCGAAGCCGGATTCCCGGGCATCGAAGAACTCACTTTAGACAAGATGACTTTGGGGGGAACCTTGGACCCCATCACCCCCAGCGTTTTTATCGGCGGCCAAGCCACATTCCAGCCGTCCAACCAAAACGAACCGCTAATTGGTACCGGGGAAATCGGATTGGGTTTGGGTCCGTCGGTGGCGTTGAGTATGGAAGTGCTGTTGTTGGGACGCTGGCTGGATATGTTTGGACTGGTTCGGTTTGCGATCCAAAATCCCGGATTTGCGCTCACGATTGTAGGCTCCGCCCCACCTGTTCCTACCGCCATGGGGATTTCCACCGACATTTTTTGGCTCAAAACCGGTCCCACCTGGCCGTCGGAAACGGCGTGGCCCGTGCCTACAGAAGCTCCGGGACCCAATGATCCCCCTCCTCCACCGCAGGTTGCCCAATTGGGTGGGACGTTTTTCTACGACGTTACCCCGACCCCAAGTGGTTTGTGTTTGTTGGGTTTCTGTGCCCCATTGCCGACGCTGATTTTCCGCGCCGAAGCCAACGCGTTGTCGTTCCCCTGGGATCTTGTCAACATTCTTGCCGACTTCAGCGCCGCGTTGGCCAATGCGTTGCCGGGTGCGTTTCCGTTGCTCAATCCCCCCAATCTCGATTTGTCCCCATTGACCGTGGAACTCACCCACCTCGCGTTGTCGGCCTCTACCCATAACAAAGAGCAGTTTGGATTGTCCTATTCAGCGGGATTATTCGGCAACCTCATCATGGATGTGTACGGAACCGAGGTGGGGATGTCGGGTTTTGCCGATACCGCGGGGATTCTGTTTGAAGGAACCATGGAGGCAGTCGACCTGCTCGGTTTAGGGGTGGTTCAATTTAGCGGCAATCCCTACAGCAAAACGTTTTTGCCCAAGGGATCCGGCACCTTGCAGCTTGCCGACGCGGTCCCCCTTGAGCAACCCACCTCCACCTTTGAAGGGTGGGTCCGATCGGATTCGTGGGGAACCGGCGAGTTGGACCAACGGTTGGTCTACAAATTGGGATCCACCAATGGATTTGCGATCGGCTTTGGCAATGCGGTTTCCGGAAAAGGAAAGGTGACCGTGAAGTTACGTTCGGCAGGGAAAACCTACACCATTTCTACCGCAACCGGAGTCATGGAACCCAAAAAACTGACCCATGTGGCGGTCGGAATTCAAAATGCTTCCGTGGTGATTTATGTCGATGGGGTTCGGCAAAATGTCGTTGCCGTCGGCCAACCCACGGCTGCCGGCGACGGCACCGTACCGATGGTCATTGGCGAAGGACTCACCCAATTGGATGATGTGCGGATGTGGAAGGTCTTACGAACTCCTGCCGCCATTTCAGGGCATAAACGAATCCTGCCGGACGGATACACCGACGACCCCAACCTGGTATTTCGTTATGAATTCGACTTTGACACGGCCGGCGGCAATGTCGCCCACAACACCCGCTATCGCCCCACCGGCGACAAACTCCACGCCACGGTCATGGGGACAGGCGAAATCGCAGAAGAAATTCATGAGCCGATGTGGGTAAAGTTGTCGCTGCGGGCACCCGGTCCCGCACCTGGAGAAGAAGGGGCGGGTTTCTGGCTGAAGGCGGGCGCCCGGTTCGGCATACCGTTTCTCAATTGGGAAATCGGGGCCGCAGCCAACTTTGCCATCGGCGAAGGGACAGCGTTTGGCAGTTTTTATGCACCGGATTTCCCCCTCCTGCCGATTCCTGAAGTGGGGACGCTGATTGCCGGGGGCTATGGCCCGAATCTTGTGCCCGCTGACTTTGACGATGGCTTGTATGGGGACATCGACTTGTTGCAGGGATCGTTTTCGGTAACCGGAAAATTGTCGTGGGAGGAACCCGATGGGGACGAACAAATCATTGGGGGGGCGGCCATTTCTTTTGGTTGCCCGACCCAAACCGGGTGTGAACCGTATATCGACAGCCAATTGGAAATCATCGGCGACATGGATCTCACCATCGATCCGTTTGGGCTGGGGGCCATCGGGGTTACGGGGGATTGTGATATCGTACTCAATTCTCCCGACTGGAATGTCGATATTGAGGGGGACGTCGTGATTTTTGACCTGGAATTTTTCTCCGTGTCGGTGGAAATGAACGAGAAACACTTGAAGTTCTCCGCGATCTTTGATTTTGGAGAACTGGAAATACTTGGGGTCAATATCGACTTGGGGGGGATTCTGATGGCTTGGACGTTTGCTTTTGACACGTGGGAATTGTGTGGCCAGGGGAGTTATCAACAAGATCCCAATGACGAAGTCGTCAAAGGTTTTGTCTGCGGTGTGAGTTTGTGTATCGGTGGACCCGACTGGCCCATCACCCCATCTTTGGGATGCGGCGGATTCTGCCTCGGCAGCGAGTTTTGTTTTGACGATGAAATTTGTTACTTCGGGTATTGTACGCCGAAAAAGCCGCTGGGAAGCCCGTGTGGGGCAGACAACCACTGCAAATCGGACCACTGTGGCTGCATCGTCGACGACGGATTGTTGGGGGTGTCGGCCGGCATATGTTACAAGGAGGCCTCCAAAGAAATGGGGGAAGACTGTAAGGTAGACGCCGAATGTATCACCAACCGGTGTTCGGCGGAGCTGTGTGTAACCGGACATTGTGTGTGCGACGACAACAACGACTGCGGTCCCAACCAATGGTGCGACCAGGGGGATCCGTTGTTGGGAATCGGGACCAACGTATGTAAACCTCTCAAAGACGACGGTGTGACTTGCACGTCGTCGGAGCGATGTAAATCGGGACATTGCAGCACCGAGAGCGATTTGGATCCGTGCGGTTATTGTTATACGCCCAACTCGGGAGATGCGGGCGATGCGTGCCGGGTCAATGCCGAATGCAAATCCGATCAATGTGGTTATGTGTGTGGCGCCCCGGGGTTCGGCAAATGTAAATGCAATACCGACCTCGACTGCGGTCTCAATCAGTATTGCGGCGGCGGCAACAATTGTAATCCGCAAAAAGCGGACTGCTCTACCTGCGACGCCGACAACAAATGTTTGTCGGGAGTCTGCACCGCGTCGGTGTTGGGAACGTGTATCACCCCCAACTCAGCGACATTGGGGCAATCCTGCTGCCACGACGATGAGTGTGTGGTGGGGAAATGCGGAAGCGATGGGTTGTGTCAATGCACCGAAGATTTTCATTGTGGCGACAATCAGTATTGCGCCAAAAACGGACTCAACCAAAACGAATGTACGCCCAAGAAAAACGAATGCGAAACCTGTGATGCGGATCGGAAATGCAAAAGCGATTATTGTACTGCTGCCGTGTTGGGGACCTGCGTGACGACCAACTCAAAAACGTTGGGTGCGGCGTGTTGCCATGACGATCAATGCACCACCAACCGGTGTGGGGGCAACGGAACCTGCGAGTGCACCACGGATAGCCATTGCGGTGCCAACAAATATTGCGCACTCAATGGGCTCAACGGGAATAGCTGCGAACCCAAAAAAGCGGAATGTGAAACCTGTGATTCGGACCACAAATGTTTGTCGAACAACTGCACGGCGGCAATTTCGGGCAAATGTGTAACCGAAGGCTTAAAAAACCTTGGCCAGAGTTGTTGCCACAACGACCAATGCGCTGTGGGAACCTGCGGCGCAAACGGACTGTGTGTATGTCAAACCGACGCCGACTGCGAAGACAACCAATACTGTGCCGAAAACGGCTTAAATTCGGCTAGTTGCGAGCCCAAAAAGAACCGTGGGGAGTCCTGCTCCTCGGACGCCCAATGCAAATCCGACGACTGCCGTGGGTTGGTGGGATTGATGGAATGTATCAAAGAAAATGTCGCGGAAATTGGAGAAACCTGTTACGCGAATGACGAATGTATCGAGGGCACCTGCGGGTCGAGCGGCGAATGTGTGTGTACGATGGACAGCCATTGTCCATCAAACCAATATTGTGCCAACCCGTTGTTGTCGAACGCCGATTGTGAACCCAAAAAGGCCGAATGTGTGACCTGCGATGCCGACAACAAATGTTTGTCGAATCATTGTACTTCGGCGATTTCCGGCAAATGTATCACCCCAAATTCATTAAACATCGGGGTTTCGTGCTGCCACAATGATCAGTGTAAATCCGACCGCTGTGGTCCCAACGGATTGTGTGAATGCGATGTGAACGCAGATTGTGCCGACAACAAATATTGTGCCGACAATGGGCTCAACGCCAACACCTGCGAGCCGAAAAAAGCCGATTGCGAAACCTGCGACGCCGACTACAAATGTTTATCCGGCGAATGTACCGCATCTATTTCGGGCAAATGTATCGATTCCAACTCCAAAGACGTAGGCCAATCCTGCTGCCACAACGACCAATGTATCGGCTCCCAAACCTGCCAAAGCGGGTCCTGCCGCTGCACATTGGATTCCCATTGCGACGATGACGAATATTGTTCCACACCAGTTGTGGGTACCAACTCCTGTATCGAGAAAAAGTCGTTGGGGGATTCGTGTGATGCCGACCGAAAATGTAAATCCGGCTGCTGCAAAGGCGGATTTATTGGAATCGGCCAGACCTGTCAGTCGGCAAGTGAGTGTAATTGAGACGGTGTTTGGGAAAACCGTTGATTTTGCTGGGTCGATTCGTTCGGTACCGGTTTTTTGCCGACAAAACGCCTACCGAACGGGTTCGGTACCGGTTTTGTTCCGGCAAAACGCCTACCGAACGCCTCCGGTAGCCATTGGGTGGGTGACCCAACGCCTACCGAACGGTGTTCGGTACCGGTTTTGTTCCGGCAAAACGCCTACCGAACGCCTTCGGTACCGGTTTTGTTCCGGCAAAACGCCTACCGAACGCCTTCGGTACCGGTTTTTTGCCGACAAAACGCCTACCGAACGGGTTCGGTACCGGTTTGTTCATACAAAACAAAAGGTTATATTGCACGGACCCGCACAAATACCCGTGCCGATAACGACGGTGGGTTTCGATACTCGGTACTCGGTGGACTTTTTCCGTCACAGGACGTTCTGATCGCATAAACGCCTGGCTCATTGAGAGTACCCAAAGATATCGAACCCGAGGCGGTCGTAAAGTTACTGCCGGTTGTGAGCCCCAGGATCTCCACATCTTCAGGAAACGTGAGCACCGTCACGCATGCGGTCACCGCTTCGGTATTCCACGAAAACGTAAATGAGTCGCCAACAGTGGTGGTGATCATCGTCGATATCTCTTCGTCGTCGACCGTCGCAACACTTGTTGTGATGCTGCCCGTAACCGTCGACGTTGCAACCACCGTCGTGGTCGGATTGTTGCCGATGGGGTTGAGGGCCACGGGGGTATATACCGCACATCCTTTTGCGGTCCCCCCCGTTTTGGAACATTCCATAAGCGCTTTGAGGTGTTTTTTGTACGCGTTTTCCCAATCGGCAATCTTCGGATATTTTTTCTGATAACTTTTGTTTTCTGTAGGCGGAAAAACCGAGGACGGCATCCAATGGGAACGGGGAAATTGCCGCCCGAAAGCGCTGGTTTTGGCGGCGGTACCGCCGCCTGTAACCCAGCGGATCCACCGACCATAACTGCCTTGCAGTTCACCATTTCCATGTTGAGAGCTGGATTCCACTTTTCCGTCATACAGTTTTTTGGAAATTTTGTGGCAGGAAGTACACGCTCCCGCTTTTTCCGGATGAAGGTTGACGTCGCCGACTTCGATAAACGCCGCCTCTTCCCATCCAGCGTCTTTGAAAGCTTTGCCGGGCGTTTGATACTTTCCGTGTCCGTCGTCGGGAACCACGTTTTCCAAGATCGGTTTTCCGTTGTCGTCTTTTTCTCCGGTATCAAACATCGCCTTACGCATCCACGGACTATTCATGTATGCGCCGTTGTCGTGGCAACCCACACAATGAACACTGGCGGCCGTCGCAGGTTTCATCCAGAACAGTTTGGCATCGGCTCCCCCATGAGGTGCCGGAACTTGGGTGCCGTTGAGTTTGGGATCCCCATCGGGGGCTTGAAACCAACAGGTATCCCCTGTTTTGTGGTTGTGGAGAATGATCGCGATGTCATCAAATTTTTTCGGATCCGCCAGCCAACTCTTTTTATGGCGGCACAACAGAACACCGGAAACATCTTGGTTGCCGGTTTTAAGCCGTTGGATATACGAATTGCCATAACAACTATCAACCAACCACGATGGGGTGTCGCAACTCGCCGGAAACCCAGCCGATACGGTCGCTGTTCCATCCGGCCAAGCTTTGCCGTCGGCCATTTTCGCCGCATAAGTGGTCGTTTTCCCTGTGGTGAGATCGGTTTCTTCGGTCGGAAGCGGCGTTCCGGCGGTACAATCAAATACGTCTTTGGCCCCTTTTTGGTCCTTCAGGTTTTCGGGTTTGATCCCCAGCAATTCATAACAACCCAGCGCATATAAAGTCACGTCATCGGTCGAATCAATCGGATTGACGGCAGCCGGGGCATAAATTTTGCCCGGCGGTTCTCGAGGCGAATCGAAAGGTGGGTCACAAGCTCCGATCCAAAACACAACCATGATGAACTGAACGACAACGGAAATACGGCAACAGCACATGGTTTCCTCCAAGCTTGGTTTGTGGTGCACGGTGTGCCCCCGTTTTGATCCAACAGCAATAGAGGGATTGTGGCAGGTTCCCGACAACTCCGCAATGGAATTATTGGAAGGGTAGTCGCTGACTCTCTCAGAGGGTGTTTGAGAAAAAAATAAGCTACGCGAGCCATTGGCCTACTGCGTCGGTCCTGCCTCGGTCGGCCCATCCTCAGCGTACCTTCGGGTACGCCT
>JABWCM010000219.1 GCA_013360285.1 Myxococcales bacterium | reverse complement strand
TCGACATGGCACTTTGAAGGGCCACAGGAGGTTTATGTAGGCGGTCTCCGCCAACGGGAGAATGGGAATCGGGAAATGTTTCGTTACAACACGGCGAAACGCCGCCATCCTCCGAAATGTGATTTGTTGTTCGTCGTTTGATGTCCTCCCGTCGACCTTCCGTTCCGAAAATCCAGCCCTCCATTTTGTGCGGGTCACGTTGTTTCTTTTCCGAAAGTACACAGGATTCAACATGAGTAGTCATATTACCCGAACCTCAAGTTATCTTCCCGAGTTCAACTTTACTGCGTTGTCCCGAGCCCTCTTTTTCGGCTCCCTTACGATGATTTTCGCGTGTTTTCTTTCTGCGAATCCACGCGTTGCCTCGGCCTCCTGTCTCCCCATTGCCGGCGACATCAATGGCAACGGGGTCGCCAACGTTTCAGACACACAGTGTTTGTTTTTGGGAATCCTGTGGGAACTAGCCGGCGGAACCGGTGCCGAACCGTTGTGCGCCGTAGGCGGGGTGCAAACAGCAGACCTCGATTGTAATGGTACAATCAACGTCACCGATGCAACGTTGCATATCAACATCGTGTTCGCACTTCCTCTCAATGTCAGCTTGGACGCCAACGCCAACTTCTGTATCGACGCCTGTGAGGCCATCGGTACCTGTGGCAACGGAATCGTCGAAGCGGGAGAGACCTGCGACGATGACAACACCATCGCCGGTGACGGATGCAGCGACACCTGCCAATCGGAAGGGTCGGCGGTGTTTACCGTGCCCTACACCCAAAGTTTTGACAGCGCAACCAAACTTTCGGACGTGGCGTGGAACATCGACACGGACGTCGCATCGGCGGCAAACAATTGGGGTCTAACCAAACTGGGACTGTTGGGACCGGACAGTGCACTGCGGTTTGGTTTTGATCCCATTGTAACAAATTTTACCGACCGAGCGGTCAGCCCAGTCATTGACGCCGGCGGGTTTTCCAATCTGACTCTGGTTTTTGAACACCATTTTATGGCGTTCGCCCCGATTTCCAATCTCACGCTCTCGGTTGTTGCCCGCCCCAATTCAACTTCACCGTGGTCTTCTGTGTGGAGCCATACCGTCGGCAGCGGATCGGTGGAACCAACAACCGTCAACATCAACGTCTCTTCGGTATTGGGCAATGCCGACAAAGCGCAGTTTGCATTCCAGGTCACCGGCGGAACCAGTCTGGCGATGATTTTATGGGATGTGGACACCGTCTCGTTGCTTCCCGGCCTGGCACCCACATTGGCGGCTATTCCTCAAACGACCGCCATTGCCAACGCTACAACCGATCTCGTTGTTACGGCATCCGATCCCGATACCGCAGACATGGATCTGGTGTTTTCGTTGAACAACGCGCCCGGATTTGTCGCTTTGAATAATGGAAACGATGGTACCGCCACGTTGACTTTGACACCGACGACCGCAGACATTGGGATTTATTCCGGCATCCAAGTTTCCGTAACCGACGGTACCTTTGTCAGTTCACAAACATTCAGCGTGTTCGTGGCGACCGCCGGCGGCGGAGGCGGCACCGGTACCGATCCCGGAACCGGTGTCACGTTGGATCCAAATCTAAAATACATCTTGATCCGCGACGCAACAGGAGGCGGCGGCAATCTTGTCGGCAATCTCAACTTAGCTCAGGGTGACTCTAAATTACTTGTTGCCGCCGGCTATACTGCCACGTTGGACTACCTATATGACGTCAAAACCCTTTGGGAAACGATAGGGACCATCAATACTGTACCGGCAGGACCTTCGACGTCGGTGGTATTTAACGCAACAACTGCGGGGACCAGTGGAAAGGTACGGACCATTCATCCGGCACCTACGGTGGTAAACGACGAAACCGGGTTGATAACGGTCGCCATAGCTCCGCCCGGTCCCCCCTCGGTTACCAAATCGACTCTGACCGCCAGCAAATCGGCACTCATCGCCAACGGAACCGATACCGCGACGATTACGTTGACCACCAAAGATGCCGCCGGCAACATCGTCACGACACCGGCGACGGTCTCCTTTGCAACGTCGGCAGGTACGTTGTCCGGCGGGGTCACCAACAACGGCGACGGCACCTATTCGCAGACTCTGGTAGCCGCCGCTGCACCGGCAACCGCAACCATCACAGCTACACTGAACGGCCAGCCGGTAACGGCAACGGTGGTGGTTCAATTTGTGACCGAAAACAACCTGGTCGGACAGGGCGTATTAACAATCGATTGTGTCAACTATCCCACCTGGGCCAACAAAGATTTGGTGATCAAAGGCGGGACGGTCAACATCAACTCCGGGGGATGTTCTCCCATGGTGTTTGGCCATATTTTTGTAATCAACAACGGCATTTTGACCCATGCTGCGACCACAACGGTTAAAGAGCAACGAATCGACATTCATGTCAAAAGTTTAACCGTCGATTCAACAAGCAAAATCGATGTCAACAACAAAGGTTATACCGCCAAAGTCGGGTGGAATAATCAAACCGCGTTTGGAACCTGTACCGGATGCGGCGGCAGTCACGGCGGACTGGGGGGACAGAAAAACAGCGGCGGAGTTCCCGGACCCACCTATGACAATATGTACGCACCGAGTATGCCCGGCGGAGGTGGAAATACCGGCGTCGGGGGTGGGGTGGTACGCGTCAAAGTCACCGACACGACTCTGGGCTCCATTGTCATCGACGGAACCGTGTCCGCCGACGGGCAAGGTGCCAACGCCGGGGGCGGCGCGGGCGGCAGCATTTATTTCGACACACCGCGGCTTGCGGGAAAAGGGGCCTTGTATACCCGCGGCGGAACATCCAATGGCGGCTGTTGTGACTACGCCGGCGGCGCCGGCGGCGGCCGTATCGCAATTGTAAACGCAGTACTCAATGGTAATTTTACACTCGATAAAATCGCCACCAATGTCAAAGTACACGGCGGTACAGGATATTTCGCCGGCGGTTCCGGCACGTTGTTTGTCAAACAATCAACCGACACATGGGGGACCCTCATCCTTGACAACAACGGAACGTCATCGCCCGCGGATTCAACCCCGCTTGTTGATTTGGGCTCCGGTGATTTTGAATCGTTGACCGCCACCGAAGGATTCGACGCCGATCTCGTGGGGTACGCTACCGACTTTTTTATTGGATATCGACTCAATCCCAATACCGACCAGGGTGCCTCGTTGACGTTAACCGATGACACTACGTTTGTAGTCACCGGAAACGGCCTGAAAAACTTTGTAACAACGGGAGACATGACAACCGCCGCTTCCGTGGGTTCTCCGTATCGATCCTTTTATGTGTTCGACAACCTGGAGATCCGCGGGCGAGCGAATCTGAAAACCACCGGCGATATTCTTGTTTATAACGGCGACATTGGAAGTGCCGATACCATCACCCTAAAAATGGACGGTTCGGTGAACTGCCGCGTGTTGGACGTCAACGAAGTCGAGACGGTGCTTGTCAATAATGGAACGTTTGCACCCGACATCGTGGTGAGCCATCAAGATGAAACCTATCCGCTGGACTACATCCTCAACAACGGCTCCATCAGCCGTCAAACCCTGCTGGCCAACCATGTCACCGCCGTCGGAGGTACTATTGACGTGGGCACCGCCAACATCGACAGCGCGTTGTCTTTAGACGGCACCACCATGACGGTCACCGCACGGAACCTGACCGTCGGAGGAGCAGTTGATCTGTTGGGAACAGCGGTACTGCGCCATGGGACAACGTCCGCAAGTGATGTGCAGACCTTGTACATGGAAGTGGGCAGTTTAACGATTGCATCCACCGCAAAAATCGATGTGATTGGCCGCGGTTATCTAAAAAATTACTCTTACCTGAACTCAACAGCCTACGGCAGTGTTTCCAATGCCGGCGGAAGCCACGGCGGACTAGGGGGACTCGGAAACAATGGAGCGGCCAAAGCGGCGTTGGCCATGGATGATATGTACGGACCTACCGAACCGGGATCGGGGTCCGGCAACGGGTCTTCCGGCGGTGGGGCGGTTCAAATCGTTGCCGCCGGATCGGTGATCATTGACGGCGGTATTTATACAGACGGCGCCGGATCGAATCCCGGCGGCGGAGCCGGTGGTTCGATTTGGATCGACGCCGCCGTGTTGTCGGGAACGGGCGTTCTGTCTGCCAAAGGCGGCAACGGAAACGGGGGATGTTGTGATTATGCAGGCGGCGGCGGTGGTGGACGAATCGCATTGTATGCAACACAGTTCGCCGGCGGTTTTGCAGGCGCGGCAGCGATTAACCGCCTCAATGCCGGCGGCGGAACCGGATACAACAACGGCGGGGCCGGAACCGCTTTTATGAAATCCGGAACACAGTTGTATGGCGATCTCATCGTCAACAACAACAACGTCGCGTCCCCGGGCAATTCGACACCACTGATTTCGTTTGACACAAGTACTATTGACGGGTTGACGGCGACCACTCTGTTTGACCCGGATGGCAGCTTTTTGGGCAACAGTTGGTATCGGGGAGTTCCCGTCAACCCAGACATCACCCAGGGTTCACCGACATCGTTGGCCGATGACCAATTCCGATTTGTCACAACAAACAACTTGACGACGTTGAATTTTAAGTCGGGGGTGGACCTCACCACCTTATCCGCTGTCGGCAAGTCGTACCGATCCTTACACGTGTTTGACAATCTTGAAGTCCGCGGTCGAGCCAATCTGAGCAGTCTCGGGGATATTTTGGTGCACAAAGGAGATTTGGCCACCGGAGACAACACCACGATGGTGATCGACGGAGCGATCAGCGCCAATGCGGTTGACGTTCAAAATGTCGCCAATGTCACGGTGAAAAACGGTGGCGTGACCGTTCCCAATCTATTGGGCACCAACGTGGCGGACCCGGCACTCAACTGGACGATTCAGAGTGCAACCGTTACGAAAGATTACTGGAAAGGCAATTCCCTAAACATGCAGGGCGGTTTGCTGCGCATCGGTGCCGGTAATGTTACAACGGCTGTGGTCATGGACAATGCGGCGACCCTGGAATTGTACGGCAATGGACTGACCGTAGGCGGCGGCATGACCGTCAAAGGCAACAGCAACGTGACCCATACCGCAACCACTGCGGCTACAACCTACGCTGTTAAGTTACAAGTTACCGACTTTTTATTGGAAAGCGGCAGCACCATCAACGTAGCCGGTAAAGGATACTTGGCGCAGTATGCCGATGGAAATTCCAAAGATTTTGGTTCTAAAAGCAATTCCGGCGGCAGTCATGGCGGTTTGGGAGGAAACGGCAACAACGGGGCATCCTCTCCCGGAACCACATACGACTCGTATGCCAATCCCAGCCAACCCGGCGGCGGTGGGGGTAACGGAGGGATCGGCGGCGGAGTGGTGCGTATCATTGCGTCCGGCAACGTCGGTATCAACGGCCAAATCAACGCCGATGGTCAAGGAAGTAATCCCGGAGGCGGAGCCGGCGGAAGTGTTTATATTCAGGCCGGTCACATCACCGGCACCGGGGAAATTCGCGCTCGCGGAGGAAACGGCAACGGCGGGTGCTGTGATTACGCAGGTGCGGGCGGCGGCGGGCGTGTTTCGTTGGTCGCCGGAGCGTTTAGCGGTAGTTTCACGAATGCCTTGTTACATACCATCGTCCGCGCAGACGGCGGCACCGGCTACAACAACGGCGGGGCGGGGACGATCTACGTCCGTTCGGGCACCCAAACCTACGGCGACCTGATCGTGGACAACCGCGGCACGACGTCACCCGTCAATTCAACGCCGCTTGTGGAAGTCGGTACCGGTACGGTCAGTTCCGTGACCCCCTCGACACTCAAAACATTGGCGGCATTGTGGCCCACCAATCGTTTCGCCGACACGTGGATAAACCCCAAAATTCCTCAAGGTGACGCCGCAACCTTTACGGATGACAGCTTATTGAAGGTAACGGCCAATGATTTGACCGAGCTGACTTTGGCGGGCGGAGATGTCAGCGCCGTCACCAGCGCCGGTCAAACATTCCGTTCGTTATATGTTTTTGACAATATCGAGATCATCGGCAAAGCCAATGTAGTTACCTCAGGTGACCTACTGGTGTATCAAGGTGACCGCACGAGCAACAACACGACGACGTTGTCTCTTGGCGGAACCATCAGCGCCAACGTTGTGGAACTCGTAGGGATTACCCACATCGGAATCAATGGAGGCGGAATCAAAGCCGGTGCCATTTGGACGGACGGGGTTGCCGACCATCCCTATATCTGGAGTGGTTCCGGCGGAACCGTTGATCTCCCCTTGGTGCGGGGCACATCCTGGACAACCACCGGGGTATCGGTGATTGCAAATACCTTTGAGGTGTTGGGTAACGCCACCTTGGCGGGCGGCACATCCGTTATCGGCATCGCCAATATTGGATTGTCGTGGACCTTGGATTCAGCCGCGAATGTGACGATTCAAAACAAAACCGTGGATATCGCCGGAACACTCACATTGATGGGCGGAAGTGTGTTGAGCCATCCGGCAGCCACCAACAGTGCCGAATACTCGTTGGAAATCGATACAACCCACCTTTCCATCAATGACACAAGCAGCATAGATGTTTCGGCGAAAGGTTATCCGAAAAACCGAACGTTTGATTTAACCACACTGAACGCTTCCGTATCGAATGCCGGTGGTTCTCACGGAGGGTTCGGCGGCCACGGGAACAACGGGGCAAGTAATTTTGGAGTGGCATATGATTCGTACATGGATCCGCAATACCCCGGGGCCGGTTCCGGCAACGGCTCGGCAGGCGGAGGTCTCATTCGTATCAATGCGGCCGGTTCCGTGACGGTCAACGGCTCGATCAAAGCCGACGGTGGTTCATCGAACCCAGGCGGAGGTGCCGGTGGAGGTATTGCAATCGTCTGCAATCACCTGGGCGGTACGGGAATCATTCAGGCAAACGGCGGCAATGGCAACGGTGGCTGCTGTGATTACGCAGGTGCCGGCGGCGGTGGACGGATTGCCGTAACGGGTTTTGTGACCACCGCCGGAGCATTTGCGTTGCCGAGCCCCAACATCGTCGCCAAAGGCGGCACCGGATATAACAATGGCGGCGCCGGAACGGTATATTTACGATCGACCACACAAACTTACGGCGATCTGATAGTCGACAACAAAAATACCACTTCGCCCGCCAAATCGACATCTTTGGTGTCGACGGGTGATTTTACAATCACCGAAGTGACGGCGAATACGGTCAAAACATCAGCAAATGCTTGGCAAGTTGGACGATTTTTAGACATCTGGGTCAACCTGAATGTGACCGCGGGCAATCCCAAAACCCGCGGCGATGATCCGATCGTTCGTGTCACCACCAATACGGGTGATACGTTAACCACCATCGGCGGTGACTTAACGTTGGTCACTCAGCCCGGCAAAACGGCCCGAACCACGTTGGCAGTTGATAACTTAAGCGTTCGCGGAAAAGCGAATTTGTTTATCGACGGCGACATCACGGTGCTTGGAGGCGACCTGATTTCCAACGATACCACAACATTAAAGATGGACGGTACAGTTCAAGCCAATGCGTTGGATGTCAACAACAGCACCGACCTCACCTTGGAAGCGGGGGGGTTGATCGTCGGTCAGGTATTAGGACATGGCACCGATACCCATCCTTATAAATGGTCATTTCTGGGAGGTACGACGACACTGGACCAAGTTTATGGCACCGACGTGATCATATCCGCATCGACATTACATGCCGGAACACTTTCGGCAACAACATCATTGCTTGTCGACAATGCGGGTGTTCTGGAAATATTCGCGAATCTGGTCAACGTTGGAAATCAAGTGACCATCAAAGGCAACAGTACGGTTCGACACTGGACCACCACCGCATCCACCGTATACAAGTTGGAAATAACCGCCCCGAATTTCTCGCTTGCCGCGGGCTCCGTCATCGATACAACCGGCCGTGGTTATACAAAGACCTATTCGTGGGGCAACACGACGAGTCTCGGAACCACCAACAACACCGGCGGCACCCACGCTGGCCTCGGCGGCAAAGGAAATGCGGGCAAAAATCCGGGACCAACCTACGGAAATATGTACAACCCAACCCATCCGGGCGGCGGCTCCGGTAATGGTTCATCCGGCGGCGGTGTGGTTCGAATTGTGGCCACAAACAACGTAGCCATCGACGGAACCATCCAGGCAGCGGGTGCATCATCCAATCCGGGCGGAGGTGCCGGAGGTTCCATCTACATTAAGGCGGGATTCCTCACAGGAACTGGGCTTTTGGATGTTCGGGGAGGCAACGGCAACAGCGCCTGTTGTGATTATGCCGGCGCAGGAGGAGGGGGTCGAATCGCGATTGAATACACAACTTTAAGCGGTGGATTCGCCTTGAGTCAGATTTTGTCCAGGTTTGATGCTCGCGGCGGAACCGGTTACAACAACGGCGGCGCGGGAACCATTTACCTCAAAGGGGCATCGCAGAACTGGGGTGATTTGATCGTGGACAACAAAAACGCGACCACACCCGTAGGTTCCACCCCGCTTGTCGACCTCGGAAGTGGAACGTTGACGCAGGTCACCGACACATCGGTTTCCGATTCCGGCGCCGGTTGGTTAAGCAACTATTTTGTCGGTTATTATGTCAATCCCAATATTGCCCAAGGTAATCCCCTGTCTTTGGCCGATGACGTGGTGTTCCGAACCAACATCAACGATCAATTTATGTTGGATGTCGATGGCGATCCGACCTTGGTCGCGGCGTCCGGCGATGTGTATCGATCCATCTATGTATTTGACAATATTGAAATCACCGGTCAGGCTTCGGTCGTTACCGGCGGCGATGTTTTTGTACTAAAAGGCGATATTCTGTCATTTAATGATACGACCATCCAGTTTGGTGGGTTGTTAAGCGCCAACCGGTTAGACCTCAACAACGTGACCACAATCAAAACCACCGGCACTGGAGGTTATTCGGTCAATACGTTGTTGGGCCACGGAACCGACGGCTATGCATACGATTATGTGCTCGGCGGCGGGTCGTTAACTCACAATGTCATCACTGCAAATAATTTTACTGCCACCAATACAAACTTAACATCCGATTTTCTCGATGTCACAGGTGATGTGACATTTAACGGCGGCACTTCAACGGTCGGTGCTGTCCTGGTCGGCGGCGACATGACCCTTACGGGAACGACCGACCTGACTATTTCCGACACCGATGTGGTCGTAGCCGGTGACCTCACTTTAGGCGGCACCTCTATCTTACGCCACCCCGCCGGCACCACCACGGAAGAATATCGGTTGGAACTGGACGTGGATCGGTTGATCATTGCGTCCACTGCAAAAATCGACGTAACTGGGCGAGGATATGTCAAAAATCGGGGACCCCAAAATACGACGACCTATGCGGCAACCGGCAACAGCGGGGGCAGCCATGGTGGATTAGGGGCCAAAGGAAACAACAATGGTCTGGTGGGAATTGCCCATGGAAGCCTCGTCAATCCACAGCATCCCGGAGGCGGGTCCGGCAACGGTTCCAACGGTGGGGGCCTCGTTCGGGTCAAAGCAGCAACGGCGGCGATCATCGACGGCGAAATCGTCGCCAACGGTGGTTCATCCAATCCCGGAGGCGGTGCCGGCGGCGGTATTTATATCGATGCGGCAGCCATTTCCGGCGGCGGAAAATTGTCGGCAAATGGTGGGAACGGAAACGGCGGCTGTTGCGATTATGCCGGCGGCGGCGGCGGCGGACGGATTGCATTGGCCAACTACTCGTCGTTGTCGGGCGGCTTTGTATTAACCAACCTACACAACGCATGCGAAGCCAAAGGCGGCACCGGTTATGGCAACGGTGGCGCCGGAACGATATTCGCCCGCGGCGCACTGGAACCATTCGGTAGTCTTATCATCGACAACGAAAACGTAGCGGCTCCGGAAACATCAACCATTATTTACACCGCCGGCACGGGTCTTTCGACCTATCTCGATGCCACTACTCTGACCGATCCGATTGGTGATTGGAAGTTGGGTTCGGGCGCAATTGTTGGAACCCATGTTGCGCCAAAGAAAAACGACGGCTTGTTGACCTCACTCAATGATGACCCCATTTTTGAAATCGTGGGTGTAACCGCCACCGACTTGGTGACCGACCCGGATTTGACCGCCACCGCCGTAGCCGGGGATACCTACCAAGGTGTACTTGCGCTGCAAAACATGGAAATCCGGGGTAAAGCCCGGGTGTGGGTCGATGCGGATGTGTTGGTACAGGAAGGAGACATCACCAGCAACAACACAACCGCGTTGGTCATTGACGGCAGCTTCAAAAGCCAACGACTGGACGTCACCGATGTGACAACCATCACCATCAACAACGGAACCTTCGAGGCGGGAGCCTTGTTTGCCGCCGATGTCGACGATTACCCGTTTGGTTGGGCAGGGAATTCTTCAACCATCAATCTGACCGACTGGAATGCACAAAGTGCGAACTTCAATACGGTCAACTTAAATATCGGAACCGGTTATGTTGAAACCGACTTTCTGCAAAACGCGGGAACAACCACTGTTTCGGGGGGACTACTCCAGGTAGATGGAACCTATTCGTTGCTCGGGGGCGCTATCTTAACGCACCCGGCGGGAACGGACACCACCTGGTATACGTTGCTGGTCAAAGGTACCAGTATGGTGATTTCCGCTGGATCGAAAATCGATGTGACGGCGAAAGGTTTTGCGGTTGGCCGAACTTACGGAAACCTGACGACCATTGCTTCTGCGGGCAACAGCGGTGGGTCGTACGGCGGATTGGGAGCCAAAGGCAATGGCAACAATGCCCAAGGTATATGTTACGGCGATTTCCGTCAGCCCTTGTTTCCAGGCGGCGGCGGAAAATCGAATGGGGGCGGCGCGGTGAAGGTGGAAATGACCGGGCTCGTACAAATCGATGGTTCGATTGTGGCCGCAGGCGGCACAAATACCGGCGGCGCGGGTGCTGGAGGGGCTATCTATATCGACGCAAACACGATCAACGGCACAGGGATCATCGACGCCCGCGGCGGAAACGGCACGGCATCAAGCCCATACGGCGGCGGCGGCGGCGGGGGGCGTATCGCCATTCACTATACGAATGCATCCGGTAACTTTACGCCAACAGCAATCGCCACAAAAGTCCTTGCCGACGGCGGAACCGGATATGGAGTCGGCGGCGCCGGCACGATCTTTATGAAAGCCACGTCCCAAACCTACGGCGACCTGATTATTGATTCGGCCGACAAAGTTGCACCGGTCAACTCCACCGTTTTGCCGAGCATCGGCACGGGTTTATGGACGGCGGTCAGCGCCACAACGCTTACGGATCTCGGTCAATTATGGATTTCCGGCATGCTGAAAAACCTCATGGTCACATCCAAAGTTGCTCAAGGTGCAGCTACGTTGACCGATGACGTAGTTCATACCGTCAGCAGCAACACCGCCAATGTCCTTACGGTAACCCCCAGCGGTGTGGATACCATTGCGGCCATCGGCGACACCTACCGAGGCATCATCCGGCTGAATCGACTGGAAGTCCGCAAAAAAGCCCAAGTCCTTTATGACGGTGATATTTTGGTTCAAACCGGCGACCTACACAGCGCGGACGCCGCCGCCTTTGACATTCCCACCGGATCGAAATTGACCGCAACCGTCATTGAGTTGGTCGGTAAAGTGCAAGCGAAAATAACCGTAGCCGGCGCAGTGACGGCAACTCAAAAACTGATTTGCGCCGACTGTCCATAGTAACCTAGGTGTGTGGTGTTTTTAGAGGGTGTTTGGGAAAAAAATAACGGCGAGCGAGACAGTGGCCGTAGCGAGGCGGTCCTGCCGACTGAGGCCCACCGGAGGCGTACCCGAAGGTACGCTGAGGATGGGCCGACCGAGGCAGGACCGACGCAGTAGGCCAATGGCTCGCGTAGCTT
>JABWCM010000425.1 GCA_013360285.1 Myxococcales bacterium | reverse complement strand
CGTACCCAATGGTACGCTGAGGATGGGCCGACCGAGGCAGGACCGACGCAGTAGGCCAATGGCTCGCGTAGCTTATTTTTTTCCCAAACACCCTCTAAGGACGAAAACCATTTGGTTCTCACAAAAGCATTTACGGGTCGGCAATCCCAGCTTCAAGCGAGCGAGAAATACAGGTTAAGTCAATTGTTTTAGTAAGCCTGCCGCCCCGTCCTCCCGCTGCCGTAATCACGGCGCGCCCAGTTCCCGACACCACCCATTCCGCCGTACCTACGTTGCCTTCGGTCGCACCACTAAACTGGACCGGATCGACAAACGTCCCCAAGATCGAGTCCACGATCCCGTCCAAATGGCCCAGGTTTTGCGTTTCGGCTCCGGAGACAAGACTACACCCGTCGGCGAATGCAATACTGACTTTTACCGGTTCAGCCACCTTCAATGTAACGGCTTGCCGAGTCCCGCACGTGGGAAAATAACCGTCGTTTTCGACAATAACCCGAACCCGATGGTTGCCGTGGCCAAGATCGGTCACATCAACCGACCGGAAAGTAATTCGCGGAGTGGCCCCCGCAAAGGCGACAATAAACTTAAAGTTTCGTTCACACTCACCTGCGAGGTACTCAACGGGAGGGTTCTGCCATGAATACAACCTATCCCATCCACCAATTTCCACTTCGCCAAGTTGCGGATGGTCAAACTTGCGCCAGGTAACATAAGCTCGCTCGCCCAACTCACGCTCGCACCATCTCAGAATGGCCACATTTTCTTCGTCTGTGCGTTTGCCCTTGAAAAAAAAGTCAGGCAAATCCGTGACCTGTATCCCGGCCTGCTCGGCGATATTCCAAATTTCAATCGTAAACGCCATGATACCGCGATGATTGTACACCCAATCGTCAAATGCGCCGCTGATGTGGTCGCTTTCGACGTATTTGAAGTCATGAAAGACACTGATACACGGATAACCTGTCAATCTCGCACCCGATTCTCCCACCCACTTGTACAACGAGAGATCGCGTGCATCCATTGCGCTATCGGGTTTGTCAGAAAACGGCCGCAACAGGGCGCCACAATAGGTGTGGTATGTAATTACCGCGCCCACGTTGGGACGGGCGAGCAAAGCGTCGACCTGAGCTCTAGTCTCCTGCTCACTTAGCGGATATGGCCCTGCACCAGCTTGTAGATGCTGCGGTCGCCAGCCATATGGATAATTCCGATTAAAATCCAGCCCAAAACGGGACTCAGGTACTTCAAACCGGCTCAGATCGAACGGATCAAACAATCCTTCGCGAAAAAGATGAAAAAATGGACCTTCATGATCCTCAATTCTGCGGGGAACCATCAGCTTCGGCTCGACCGTCGACATACGCCATGCGCCGGTCGGTGATTGCACCCGCATTTGCAAAATACGACCGTTCCCATCAATGTCTTGCGGAATCAATCCTTTGGGAATGTCATCGTGCGGATAGGGTCGGGTGCCGGACCGTAAGGGAACTGTGGTGCTCAATACCCTCTCGGCGCCATCCGGGCTGATTCTTGGGACGATATAAAACGCCCGGCTCTGAACCAATTGGGTCAAAATTGGTTCAGAACCGAAGCCATAACATAACCGGTGCGCCGCATAGAGACTTACCTCGGCTCCTGCCAGTTCGCCAGCATGTGTATTTCCGTCGAGCCAGATAGCCGGTTTGTCCGCAGCCGGGCCGCTGGACTGGTCGGTTATTTCGATGAGCCAGATTTCCCGACCTTCGTAACTTCGCCCTATCGACTCCAATCTTACCAGGTTAGGAAATGTGTCTCTGAGCTGAAAAATCAGCGACACCAATTCATGGTAATTGTGATAACGATCCGCGGAAAACCCACCCATTTTGACAAAACCACTCATTTTCGGTCATCCAATTTCCTCCCCACGCCAAACACTACCGGCTATGTAATTCGCTGGCTCCTATATTACCAGAAGGACATTCCGAAGAAATACCGTCCAACCAACAAATGAACTGTGTTTGATAGGTTTCCACGGACGAACACCCCCTAGGTGGCTGGTGTTTTTAGATGAAATTTTGTCCCGGCCACCTTTGGCCGCCTTGCCCGCAAAAATCCCTGCGCCATATTCCCGATATGACTCAGGATTTTTTCGGACGATTCGGCTAAAATCCGGCTGGCCAAAAATTCCCCTAAAAAACAC
>JABWCM010000218.1 GCA_013360285.1 Myxococcales bacterium | reverse complement strand
CGCGGAACTTTTGATCGTGTACCGAGATGCCTGGGTGCCCGTCGCGGAACTTTTGATCGTGTACCGAGATGCCGGGGTGCCTGTTTTGCGGGCATCACTCGGCTGTCCAGCCATAATTGGGGGATTTTTAGGTTTGGCGAAATTCCGGATTAATAACGGGATAGGTTGTATAGGCCGTCACGGATTACCGAATCGGCGACAATTCGACCCTCGGCAATAGTATCCGTCGTTAGCGGAGGCAGCAGGTTTTCAATTTGTTTCCACGTTGTTTCCGGCTGTTCAGACACGCTGCATGCAAGCCGTCGGGCAAGTGTCAAAACCTCTTCGGCTGCGTACGCAACCGCAAGTCGTGTGGCGGCCACCTGCACCTGCATCGCTGAAGCTCCCCGATGTGCAACATTTTGTTGCGTGCGCATAACCATGCTGTCGCTTACGTAACAAGCCGTTGCCATGTCGGAAAGGGCGAGCATCACTTCCTGCTGATCCTTGATGTCCTTTCCATATCGTTGTCCGGCCAACCCAAACATCAATATCGTGACATCCTTGAGCCGCGACGTGACAAACCGTTGCTGCAACAACGGGTCATTGTCGTTCTTTTCCGGTAGTATTTGTGGCTGAGCACTTTTCTGGAAAACGGCCATCGCTCCCTGCATGAGGGGCAATTCGTTTTTCATTGCCTTTTTTAAGATCGTAGAAGCGATGATGATCCGGTTGATTTCGTTGGTTCCTTCAAAAATCCGGTTGACGCGTACATCGCGATAGGCTTTTTCAACGGGGTAATCGGCAACAAAACCATATCCGCCATACATCTGCAGGCATTCATCGACGACATAACCAAGCGATTCGGAGCAGTACACCTTGGAAATCGAATCTTCGATTGCGTATTCCTCAATAATCGCTAGTCGTTTGTCCATAAAATCGCCCGATTTTCTGTCGAGCAATGCTTCGCTGTCGTCCATATAACCCGCGATTCGGTAACATATACTTTCCATGGCATAAATCTTGGTCGCCATGTTGGCCACTTTTTGCCGTAGTGCACCAAACTGGATGATCGGCGTATTGAACTGTTTGCGGTCCGCCGCATATCCAAGGGCGTCGCGCAGTACCCGCTTGGCACCGCCCGTTGTGCCACATCCTAATTTAAACCGGCCCACGTTTAAGATATTAAATGCGATCTTATGCCCGGCACCCACTTGTCCCAACACGTTTTCAATCGGCACCGGAGCGTTGTCAAAGATCAATGGCCGGGTCGATGACCCCTTTAACCCCATTTTTTTTTCTTCGTGGCCGGTTGTAAATCCCGGTGTGTCTTTGTCAACGATAAACGCCGTAAACAACTCACCGTTTACTTTGGCGAACACGATGAAAAAATCCGCCCAGGCGGCGTTGGAAATCCACTGTTTGGTGCCGTTAAAAATGTAGTGTGTTCCTTCGGCGTTGAGCACCGCGGTCGTTCGTGCCCCCAATGCGTCACTGCCGCTGCCGGGTTCGCTTAATGCGTAAGCGCCAAGCCACTCGCCGGATGCACTTTTGGGAAGATATTTCTCTTTTTGCGCGTCGGTTCCGTAATACACAATCGGAAGGGTGCCGATACCTACGTGTGCTCCGAAAGTGACGGAAAAATCGGCGTTTCCTGCCAGCTTTTCCGCCAAAACCATCGAGTCAACCTTGAGTAGGTCCAAACCACCGTATTCCTCCGGAATATCGGTCATAAAAAAGCCACAATTCGCAGCCCGGCCCATCAGAGCGCGCATCTTTCCTTCCGGAAGGGTTTCCAACTCACGTTCCACGGGAATGACTTCAGTATCGGTAAATTTTTGTGCCGTTTCCGCCATTTTTCGTGTGGATTCGGAAAAGTCTTCCGGCGTAAAAATGCGGTCCGTGCCGGTTTCTTCAAACAGATAAATGCCGCTGCGAGGAACCTGACGATTGTTGTTTTCTGTTGTCATGGCCAACTCCAGGTGGGGTGTGGATGACGCGCGTGGTATTGGGTGCGCTCATCGAATGAACCGCCATTCATTCATAAGCCACATTAATGAATGAGCATTCAGGATTCAAGAATAAAAGTGCGAAGGCAGGCGACTGAAGCAAATATTTTAGGGTCGTTCGATACGAATGACCTGGGTGCGACCTGTGGTAGTTGGAAATGAGTCGATTTTTGCCAAGGCGTGACGTAATCCGCCTTCTTTGGCGACGTGGGTAATCAATGCGACGCTCGCGCCTTCTTCGGGGGTTGCGTCGGTTTGCACCATTTGGCGAATGCTTACTCCTTCTTCGCCCAGTGCACCGGCCAATCCTGCCAACACACCAGGGCGGTCTTCTACTTCAAACCGCAAGTAGTATTCACACTCGATTTCTTCCATTGGTTTGTGGCGCAGTCCGGGTTTGAGTTTTTCGTGAAATGCCAAAAACGGTAACCGCCCACTGGTTCCTTGGAGCAGGTTTCGTCCCATTTCGATGATGTCGCTTAGTACACTAACGGCGGTGGGCATCATGCCCGCACCCTTCCCGTAAAATAATACGGGTCCCAGGGCATAACTATGGATATACGCAGCATTAAAGACGCCGTTGACCGCTGCCATAAGACTGTCTTTCGGAATCAAAGTAGGATGCACATGTGCTTCGATACCGTCCGAATGTGCTTTTGCTACCGCAAGAGGTTTGATGGCGAATCCAAACTGTTTGGCGAAGGCAAAATCCAACGGCGTTAAGTTACTTAGACCTTCCGTATATAGTTTTTCAAATGGAATCCGTAACCCAAACGCCAATGAAATCAGAATCGATAGTTTTTGGGCTGCGTCGATTCCGTCAACATCCATGGCCGGATCCGCTTCGGCGTAACCCAAACGCTGCGCCAACGCGATGGTGTCCTGATAATTTGCCCCTTCGTCGGCCATTTTTGTTAAGATAAAGTTGGATGTTCCGTTGATAATCGCGTACAGGCGGTCGATTCGATCCGACGCCAATCCCTCCCTAAGTGAGCGGATAATGGGGATGCCACCGCCGACCGACGCTTCAAAAATAATGTCCACCGCCATTTCCGAGGCTTTGGCAAACAACTCCTCTCCGTGTTTTGCCAAAAGCGCCTTGTTGGCCGTTACGACATGTTTACCGTGGCTCAACGCTTGTAAGATATAAGTGCGTGCGGGTTCGTAACCACCGATGACTTCAACAACAATTTTGATATCCGGATCGTCAAGAATCTCATTGATGTCGACAGTCAACCACGCTGTGTTCACTTCCGGGTCCCGCTCTTTGCTTAGATCGGCAACCACGATTTTTTTTATCGCGACGGGTGCTCCCAGTCGGGCTTGGATGTCGTCCGCGTTGGCCGTCAACAGCTTCACAACGCCTGTGCCTACCGTTCCACAGCCGATCAATCCCACCTGTATTGGTGTCATTTTTTCTCCGTTGGTCTAAACCATTCTCAATCTAGGTACATCCGTGACGCGCAACCTTGAGTGGTCCAGTTTTGGCGCCCGGTTGTGTTATCCTCACCTGTGGGTCGAAATCTTATGCGGCACCCCGTGGGAAGTAAACCCAGTCTCTTGTCCATCGGACGTCTAATTTGGGGAGTTCTAAATAGCATGGGTGATTTATTGAATCGTATCGCTGAAGAACACCGTCAACGTTATGCGCCGCTTGCGGACCGGTTGCGCCCACAGACTCTCAACGAGGTGGTGGGTCAATCCGAAAGCCTTGCGGAAAACGGCTTTTTGGCGAAAGCCATCCGTGCAGACCGGATACCTTCGTTGATTCTTTGGGGACCACCCGGGTGCGGCAAAACGACGCTTGCCAACATTGTGGCAAAGTTAACGTCGTCCCACTTTGAGGCCTTTTCCGCGGTTCTGGGTGGCGTCAAAGAAATTCGGACCATCATCGACCAGGCAAAATCCCGCCTGCACCGCGGAATTCGTACGTTGTTGTTCGTAGATGAGATCCACCGGTTTAACAAATCCCAGCAGGATGCGTTTTTACCGCATGTCGAAGACGGTTCGGTTACATTGATTGGTGCTACGACCGAAAATCCGTCTTTTGCACTCAATGCAGCACTTCTTTCGCGCTGTAAGGTCATTGTCCTTCGATCTATCCCTGAAAGTGACTTGATACAGTTATGCCAACGTGCGCTTGTCGACACCCGCCGCGGCTTAGGTGAATTGAACATCCAGTTTGAGGAACCGGCGTTGGCTTATTTGGCGTCGTTGGCGGACGGTGACGCTCGTCGTGTCCTTAACTTACTTGAGCAGGCGGCATTCTGGTGCGTTGCGCATGGCAAAACCAGTGTAGATGCCGAGATAGTCAAGGCAGCGGTTGGCGAACGAACTCTAAGATACGACCGGTCCGGGGATGAGCATTACAATGTCGTCAGTGCTTTTATCAAAAGCATGAGAGGGTCCGATCCCGATGCCGCCGTCTATTACATGTGTCGTATGCTGGATGCAGGAGAAGACCCCATGTTTGTGCTACGGCGGCTTATCATTTTTGCTTCCGAAGACATCGGCAATGCCGACCCACGGGCGTTGCAGGTCACTGTTGCTGCGTCTCAGGCCTTCGCCCAACTCGGGATGCCCGAAGGGGCAATTCCGATAACGCAAGCGGTGACCTATTGTGCTACGGCGCCCAAATCAAACGCCAGTTATGTTGCCCTCCATGCCGCACAAGAGGATATCCGTCGAACAGGGACCCTTGATGTTCCTGCCCATCTGCGTAATGCGCCAACCGCTTTGCTGCGCACGCTTGGAGCGGGCCGGGACTATGTGTATCCACACGACGTGGCAGGTGCGTTTGTCCCGAATGTTCACTATTTGCCCGACCAACTTGCCGGACGACACTATTACGAACCAAATGGCGCCGGATATGAGCGGACGATTCGGGAACGGCTGGATTATTGGCGGTCTACCCCAAAAAAGGTGGAACCGTGACGTTTTCCTTAGCCCATCCGCCGACTACATATCTGAAAACGTTCTTGGATCCACTGGTCTTAACTTACTCGTCGCGCCGTTATCTTCCCACGGACCCGCTTGTTGTTGTCCATGGGTACCAAAGCCCAGAGGACCAGGAGATTGTTGCGTTTTTGGCAACCGCATTGGCTTATGGCCGCGTCGACTCCATTATTCGTAGCACCCGCGATGTTTTGGCTCGGTTTGGAACGTCGCCTGCCCGGTTTGTTCGGAATTTTGATCCCAATGGTGATCTCAAGCGGTTTGAAGGCTGGAAACATCGATTCAACACCGCACGTGACGTCGGCCTGCTTATGCTTGGTTTTCGTCAAATATTGGCAAAGTATGGATCTCTTCAGAGTTTTTTTACCGTTGGGTATGATCGATGTGCGCACACGTCGATCCAAATCGCGCTTGAATCCTTCTGTACACGGTTTTTGGCTCTGGATTTTTCCGAGATCACCCAGGAGAAGGAACTGGGATCCAAAGAAGGAGTCCGATGGTTTTTTTCGTCGCCGGAGTCCAAAAGTGCGTGTAAACGTCTTAACTTGTTTCTTCGGTGGGTTGTGCGATCAGGTGAGTTGGACCTCGGGTTGTGGACCGAAATTTCTCCCGGGCACCTGATTATGCCTGTCGATACGCATATTGCCCGAATTGCGACTTATCTCGGGTTGACGCGCCGTTCGACGGTTAACTTTCGAATGGCGCAAGAGATTACCGACAATCTGCGGCTGTTGTGTCCCCAAGACCCGATTCGGTACGATTGGGCACTTTGCCGGTTGGGAATATTGGCCGAATGTCCAAGGCGAAGACATCCGGAGCGTTGTCGGCAGTGTTCTCTATTTCCGGTTTGCCAAGCCGGCGTCACCTAATTGGGAGAATCACCTCATGACTGTTGATTTATCAACATCGTCGCGTGTTGTGCCGTGGTATCGGCGCCAGGGATTGTGGATCGCGTTTGCAATGATCGCCGGGTTTGCCGGTGGCCTGGCTGCTTCATTGACCGGTCTGGGGCCGAATTTTGCGTCTTGGTTGGATCTGCCTGGTCGCATCTTTATTGACCTATTAAAAATGGTCATTGTTCCGCTTGTGTTTACGTCGATTGTGGTTGGCGTTGCGTCTTTGGGCAAAGATGTGAGCCGCTTGGGTCGAATCGGGGGGCGAACATTTTTTTATTATTTTTCGACTACTGGAATCGCTGTCACGATTGGTCTTTTGCTCGTCAACTGGGTCGAGCCGGGCGTCGGTTCGGGTTCTCAGGATGCCAACGTCGAGACCATTGTGGAAAAACATGATGCCCGGCCGGCTCCGGATGTGGCCTGGCTGAGTGTGGTGAACGGGATTCCGGCCGCAACCGGAGTGGACGTGGTCACTCTTTCGGGTCCGACGCTGTTTCAGAACGTCGGGTTTGCTGTGCTGACAGCCGCGGTGGTGTTGCCGCCGGGTCCCGTGCGTTTTGCTGTTCGTGATACGGCGACAGGAAAACCGTTGGCTACATTGCCTGAGGTGACGTTGGTCGGCGGAGAAACCTACCGGTTGATTTTGGGGGGGCGCCCATCGACTGGGACCTTAAGTTACTCAGTTACAAAAGTCGATTTTTCCGCGCTGAACAGTCAATTAAGCGCCGATCATGTACGGCTGCGGGTCATTCACGTGGCCCCCATGTTGCCTGCCGTTGAAGTAGTCGATCAGACCTCGTCGCCTTTGACGACTCCAATTGCCGCCGATTTGGACACACCGGGTTTGTTGGAACTTCCGTCAAACCTCCCATGGACATTACGTTTGGGAGCCGGGCAGAAACCCGTGATTCGAAAGTTTACGAACGACGAACTGAAGCCGGGCGCGGCTTATTCGATCTACATCGTTGGGCAACGGCAGAAAGCGGAGCCGACTAAGTTAATCGATGTGCTTCTGGGAATGGTCCCGACCAATATTGTGAGTTCTATCGCCAAAGGCGATGTGCTGCCGATCATCTTTTTTGCTCTCCTGTTCGGTTTGGCGCTTTCTTTGGTGGGGGAATCCGGACAACCGGTCATTCGGTGGATGGATGGCGCTTTTTCCGCCGTGATGAAAATCACCGGATGGGTCATGTGGATTGCGCCCATCGGTGTGTTTGCCCTCCTTGGAAAGGTGATGGCGGAAATGGGGCCAGATGCACTCACGAGGCTCTTTGGATACATGGCTACGGTATTGGGTGGCCTGTTTATCCATGGTGTGATCGTGTTGCCGCTGTTGTTATACTTCTTTGCACGAGTCAACCCCTTTCGGTTTGCCAAAGCCATGTCCCGCGCTTTAGCGACCGCGTTGGCGACGTCGTCGTCGTCTGCAACTTTGCCTGTTACACTGGAATGTGCCGAGCATAAAGCCGGCGTATCCAATCGAGTGGCCAGCTTTGTGATCCCGTTGGGGGCGACGGTCAATATGGATGGTACGGCATTGTATGAAGCCGTAGCCGCACTGTTCATCGCACAGATCTATGGGTTCGACTTGACGTTGGGACAACAGGTGGTCGTGTTTTTGACTGCAACCTTGGCCGCGGTGGGTGCAGCAGGGGTGCCGAGTGCTGGATTGGTAACGATGGTCATGGTTTTGCGCGCGGTAGGTCTTCCCGAAGAAGGAATTGGTTTGATCGTAGGGGTGGACCGGTTGTTGGACCTTTTTCGCACGACGGTCAACGTATGGGGAGATTGTGTGGGAGCGGCGATTATTGCTCGAACTGAAGGTGAACTCGACGACACAAAATTACAATAACTACGGTGTGTGAGTGAAAAATCGGGGCAGTGTGTGCAAATAATGCACACATGGAGGCGCCATTTGGGGCGGATTGTTGTTTGAGAACCTGGCCCAGATTTATCACTTTGGCTTGAGATCGGTTTACCACGGACGTATTTCAAATCTTGGCACGAATGCTGCTACACTTCACGCCGATATTTCAATGCAGAGTTTCTGCACTATTCACCACGGAGGAGAAACCGATGAAACCGAGACTTGTGACCTTTCGTAACTGGATGGCTGGATTGTTTGTGACCGCTGCGGTTACGACATCTGTAATCGTCGCCGCCCCAACCCCTGCAATGGCCTGCGGCGGGTTTTTTTGCAGCAATGTGCCGATTGAGCAGTCCGGCGAAGAGATCCTGTTTACCGTCGAAGAAAACAATATCACGGCGTACATCAAGATTTCGTACCAGGGAGAAGCCAAAGATTTCGCCTGGGTGGTGCCTGTAGCCAGCCTTCCGGAAATCAGCGTCGGCAGTGACTCTGTGTTCACCCGCCTTGGGCAGGTAACTCAGCCGGTTTTTAACTTAAACTGGGACTACGGCGATGGAATGTGTGGATTTTGGGCAATGGATGCGGCTGCAGGCGCGGGTGGTGGGCCCGAGTCCAACGAAGGCGAATCGTACGTAAACGTGCTCGGCCAAGCCCAGGTTGGTCCCTACGACTACGCGATTTTGGAATCCAACGACGCACAGGCGCTGAAAGCTTGGCTGGACGAAAACGATTTTGATCAACCGGATGACGCCATTCCGCTGATCGAGCATTATCTCGAAAATGACATGTTGTTTGTCGCTCTTAAGTTACAGCAAGACAAAGGTACCGGTGATATTCGACCGTTGGTACTGCAATTTAAGGAAAATAGCCCTTGTGTGCCCCTTATCTTGACTCGGATTGCGGCTCAGCCGGACATGCCCGTCCGGGTTTATGTGTTGGGTGAACACCGTGTAGTGCCGTCCAATTGGTTTCACGTGGAACTCAATCTGCAGAAAATCGATTGGCTGAATTATGGCAGCAACTACACTCAGGTTGTGACCCAGGCGGTTGACGAAGCGGCCGGTCATGGATTTGTAACGGAATTTGCCGGCTCTTCGGCCAACATGAAAAACCAATTGTGGCAAGAAGGTCAGTTCAACTTTTCTTCGCTGAACGGCATGACCGATGCGGGTAAGTTCTGGGCACAAATGCGGGATATGTTAATGGGAACCTCGTTGGCAGGATCGCCGGACATATTGGAATTGTTGCGAAAGTTCATTCCACTACCCCAGTCGTTGGCAGCCCAGGGAGTGACCGAGCAGCAGTTTTACAACTCGCCGGAGTCTTATGAAGCCGAATACTCGAAGATTCCCTTTAGCTCCGACGCGTTTCTTGCAGCCGTTGATGAAAACATTTTGGATCCCCTCAAAGCTGCGCAAGGTTGGTTCGATACATTTCCTTATCTTACTCGAATGTTTACAACCGTATCCCCTGAAGAAATGACTCGCGACCCGTTGTTCGCATTCCACGACGAGTTGGGTGATGTGCCCAATGTTCGCACTGCGGAAGCTGTGGCGCAATGTGCGGAAGACGGCACGATGACCGTTACCATCACCCTGCCTGATGGCACTTCGTATTCGGTGGATTGGCAAGGTTGGGGGCCGGTCGACAATGGTCCGACTGTTGATGAATCGGTTCCCGCGGCCGGCGCAATCGAGTTGTATGGAAACGACGGTCTGCCGCGCGCTGTGCCGCACGATTTTACCCAGTATGTCGATCAGCAGTTGGCCGTCGAAGTGCCGGTCGAGGAAATCGATATTCCCGCGGTGCCAAACAACGGCAACAACAATGGGAACCCGATTGCCGGTGGCGCGGAAACCGAACCCAAGAAAAGCAGTGGCTGTTCGGTTGGCAGCAATTCAACTTCCGGCGGTTTGTGGCTGGTGTTGATGTTCGTTTTAGGTGTTTTGGCTGTACGTCGTCGTAACGCGATTTGATCCGTGGCAGGGGGGCAATTGAGTACAAATTGGGCAATCCAGGAGACCATTATCTATGAAAAATCGATTTTTATCTTACTTTATGCGCCGGTTGGGTGCGACTGCGTTGGCCATTGGACTTGGCACCGCGGCCGCCGTAACAATTCCCGCGTCTGCTGTTGCCTGCGGCGGGTTCTTCTGCAGCAATCTCCCGATTGATCAGACCGGAGAAGACATTCTTTTTGCCACCGAAGAAGGAAAAGTGCGTGCTTACATCCGCATTTTTTATCAAGGTGAAGCCAAGGACTTCGCTTGGGTGGTGCCGGTGGCTTCCAAACCAACAGTCAGCGTGGGAACGGCTACCGTGTTTACGCGAGTGGATCAGGTAACACGCCCCATTTTTAACTTGGAGTGGGACTGGGGAAGTGGCTGTTTTTATCCACCGATGGCCGCGGCGGAAGGTGATTTTGACAATACGGACGGTGGCGGTGGCGGAAAAAGTGTCACCGTAGTCGATACCGGTCAAGTCGGACCTTATGATTACGCCGTGGTTGAATCCAATGACGCTGCCTTGTTGACTGCCTGGTTGAACGAAAACGATTTTGATCAACCGCCGGAAGCCGAGCCGCTCATCGCCCATTATGTGGAAAACGACATGATGTTTGTGGCTCTTAAGTTACAACAAGACAAAGGTGTCGGTGATATTGCGCCGCTTGTTCTGGATTTCAACGAAAACAACCCGTGTGTTCCTTTGATTCTGACTCGGATTGCAGCCACCCCCGACATGCCGGTAAGGGTCTATGTGCTCAGTGATCAACGGGCGATTCCCACAAAC
This sequence comes from Myxococcales bacterium, assembly GCA_013360285.1. Taxonomy (GTDB): domain Bacteria; phylum Myxococcota_A; class UBA9042; order JABWCM01; family JABWCM01; genus JABWCM01. Next base: position 1,848 of record JABWCM010000218.1, on the reverse strand, counting down.
TGGCTGCATGTCGAAATCAACGAAAAGAAAATCGATTGGTTATCCGGCGGGGGGAACTACGAGCAGGTAGTCACCGCGGCGGTTGACGAAGCTGCAGGTCGGGCCTTTGTTACCGAGTTTGCCGGTTCATCCGAACCCATGAAATCCATGCTGTATACGGAAGGCCAATATCAACTCGATCAATTGAAGACCATCACCCATGCCGGCCAATTCATCATGGCCTTGCAGGGGCAATTTCAGGCTTCACAAGAGCTTTTAAACCTAATGCGTAAACACGTTCCCCTTCCCGAGTCCTTGGCCGCGCAAGGGGTAACCGAGCAGCAATTTTATAACTTCCCAGACAATTACGAAGCCGAGTACGCAAAAATCTCTTTTGAACCCAATATGTTTGTCGCCGATTTGGAAACGGTCATCGTGAAACCGCTCAAAGAAGCGCAAGAAATGTTCGATAAACATCCGTATCTTACTCGGTTGTTTACTACGGTGTCCCCCGACGAGATGACCCGCGACCCCTTGTTTGGTTATAACAATACCTTGGGAGATGTTTCCAACGTCCACACCGCAAAGTTGGTGACCGAATGCGACGGCGAAACAACGACCAAAGTCGAAATCGTACTTTCAAACGGGGAGACCTTCGTTCCCGACCTGACAAATTGGTGGTACTCACCGACCGGCGGCGACGCTCCGGAGGCAACCGATTTGTCCGCCGAACCGGCCGCTACCAAGATTGAATTGTTGGGTGAAACAGGACCGGCACGTGCACTCGGTACTCAGGAAGTGGAATTCATCGATCGCCAGTTGGATATCCTGCCGCCGGAGCAGGTCGAGGTGACCGGAATCGACCCCGCGGGCAATCCCGGCACCAACCTGCCTGGGGGAACCACGTCCGGCGATAATGAAAAGAAGGGTGGATGTTCCGTCGGTGGCGCTGCCTCCATGCCGTTTTGGTTGAGTTTGTTGGCAGGTTTGTCGGTTGTGGTCCGGCGCCGACGAAGGTAATTTAAGGTGCGGTATAAATACACTTCCCGCCCATACATGTCTCAAAGGTTTCTGTAATTAAATCAACACAGTCTATTGCTTTCCCACAGGTCAGCGGTGCACAGGTGGATACGATCTCCATGTTGTCTACTGCTACGCCAAAACCGTTATTCCCCTTATCGTCAATTGTTTCAAATACAAACTGAAGCCTCAGGGTTTTTCCGGCAAACGCGCTTAAATTAACAGTGATGTTTGACCAACCCGGCGTAATGGTGGAAGGTTTTTTCCAGGCCAGCAGCTTGTTGTCGTCGTAGATGACGTACATCGCCAGTTTATCGAAGTTGATGTTGCTCTCTACTTCCAGCAACATCGCCCACTTAAGCTGAGCGTTGACATTGGAAAACAGTGTAAACGCGGGACTTGTCGCCGTGCCGGCCGAGACGCCAAAGTCATAGGACATCAGCTCCGTCGACCCGTAATAAAGTAAGGCCGGCGACGACGGCGCCATTCCTGATTCGCCCCAAACCTGCCATCCGAGGCCCGGAGCGACCGAGTTTTCAAAAACCCACTGGTCTTCAAACGGGTCATCAAAATGCCAGGACGTTACCGTGGTTTTGCAACATGCGGCCGTAAACAGAGGTGAGTGGGCGCACGAGGAATCAACGCAGGTATCAGTAGTGCAACCATCGCCGTCATCACAATCCAGGTCTGTATCGCAACACAGGTCCTTTTGAACACAACAATAGTCGACACACGCTTCCAGTGTGCAGGCCAGCCCATCGTCGCAATCGCCGGTATTGGCGCATCCATTGGGGCCGGGACCATAAGAACATTCGTTTGTTGCTAAATTACATGTATCAAGGGAACATT
>JABWCM010000217.1 GCA_013360285.1 Myxococcales bacterium | reverse complement strand
CGCCGCCCGCTCGGCGCTGACCGCCACCCTGGTCAGCCGTCTCGTCCCGGGTCCCGGGTTTGCAGGCTCCGGTCGCACAAACATCCCCGGTAGTACACGCATTGCCGTCGTTACATGGAGCGGTCGTCGGAGTAAACACACACCCGGTAGTTTTGTTACAACTATCAGTGGTGCATGGGTTCTTGTCGTCACAGGGCACCGGTGTACCGCCGATACAAATCCCGGCTTTGCACGTGTCGGCCGACGTACACGCGTTGCCGTCGTTACACACTGAACCTTCATTGACGGGACTCGTGGCACACTGCCCATTTGACGGAACACAAGCGGTTTTGGCACATGGGCCATCGTTTGTGAGATCACAAACCACAGCAGTATTGGGTTTCGCAATGCACTTGTTGCCTACACACTGAGGCGTACCGTCACAGAAGTTCCACCCCGAGACACAATCTTCGTCAGCTTCGCAAGCACATACGTTAGTGGTACCGGCGACACATTTGCCATTTTGGCAGCTATCTCCCTGTGTGCAGGGGTTACCGTCGTCACACAGCCCATCGGCCGCCACGTTGACACATAATCCGGCCGTATTGCAGGAGTCCGTCGTGCACGGATTGCCATCATCGCAGAATTTTGGCACACCCGCCTGGCAAGTTCCCGCCTGACAACTGTCACCAATCGTACACAAATTACCGTCATTACACGGTTTTCCGACGGGGTTGTTGACACAGCCGACTTTGGGGTCACAGAAATCATCGGTGCACTCGTTTTTGTCGTCGCAGTTGGGAACAGCACCCGCTTTACAAATTCCGTCGGAACAGATATCTCCCGCCGTACACGCGTTGCCGTCGGTGCACACCGATGTATTGGGGGTGTAGGCACACCCCGCCTTGGCGTCGCAAATATCGGTTGTACAGGGGTTTCCGTCATCGCAATTAATCAACGGTAACCCTTTGCAGATACCGTCCACGCAAATGTCATCGGATGTGCAGGAATCCCCATCGTCACAGGAACTGGTGGTCTTTAGGTTAACGCATCCCACCGCCGGATCGCAGGAATCGTCCGTGCATCCGTTGTTGTCATCGCAATTAAGCGTTTGACCACCAATACAAACACCATCGTTACAGGCTTCTCCAGCGGTACACGCGTTGTCGTCGTCGCATCCGGACACGTTTGGTTTGTGAACACACCCGGCAACCGTATCGCAGGTATCATCCGTACACGCATTGTTGTCGTTACAATCTTGTGCTGTTGCCCCCTTACAAACACCCGCAGTACAGGTATCCCCATTGGTACAGGCGTTGTTGTCATCGCAAGCACCGGTTCCAGACACATGCTCACACCCTTTGTCCGCGTCGCAGGAATCATCGGTACACAAGTTGTTGTCGTCGCAGTTCAACGGAAGCCCACCAAAACACGTTCCAAGCGAACAAACATCCTGCACGGTGCATTCGTTGCCGTCGTCACACGGAGAGTTGTCCGCAACCGGCATGGGCTCACATTGACCGGTTTTCGGATTGCAGTCGATGACGGCACACGCGTCGCCGGCGACTTTGCCCCCGCAAACCACGGCTGAATCCGGCACAGGAAAACAAGTTCCTTCTTCTTCAGCGCAGGCGAGAATTCCGTTACATAAGTTCCCATCATCATACTTTGCACAATCGGCATCTATCTTACATTCCGTTTCTATTAACTTACCGCTATGACAGGATCCGTCTTTACACTGATCCCCTTCCGTCAACCCATTGCCGTCATCACAAACCTGGACGTTGTTTTTGTGGACACAGCCGGTGTTTTCATCGCATGAATCATCGGTGCAAACATTGTCATCATTACAATCAACCAATTTTTTGCCTACGCATTGACCCGCTTCACATTCATCTTCAGCGGTACAGGCGTTGTTATCATCACACCCCCCTTCTTTGGGTTCGTGCCCACATCCAACAGTGGCCTCACAGGTGTCCACAGTGCACGGGTTGGCGTCGTCACATTTGGCGATTTGGTCAGGCGTACACCCACCTTTTCCTTCAATAAGTACGGAGACACTTTGTTTGTCTTCGCCACCTTTATTGTCGTTCACGGTGACCGTGCATTCCAACAGCACGTCTTCCGAGGTCTCCGGAGCCGTAAACTCCACCTTGCTACCGTCTTCCGCCACTTTGACGATTTCCAGTCCATCTATCGACGGCTCACAGGACCACGAATACGACAACGTTTCCTCGTTTTCGTCGGTAGATGTCGAAGCATCCAGCACAACGACCTCACCGGCTTTGGCTTTGGCGGTACTGGCTTGGACAATGGCAATAGGTGCTTCATTGATCGTATTGACCACCACCACTTCCATGGTGTCTGATGTAGCATTTCCTTTGTCGTCTGCCATGGTCAACTTAAAGAACAACGTCGTGTCGGTGACCACCTTGGGAGCCTTAAACTGTACATCGCGGGATTTTTGGATCGTGTCGGCCTTGATTGCCGCCTCAAACAAATCCACTGTGACGCCTTTTGGGATAGAATTGGTCAACTCCCAGGTGTAGCTCACAATGTTCTCGTATATCGGAACACTGTTGTCGCCTCGCAGAACCACTTCCTCGCCTTCGTCGACCGTCAAATCTTCGCCGGCGTCCACATATCCGGGATCTTTAGAAAAATAACACCGGTTGTCGAGGCAGATACCTTGTTTGCCGTTTTTAGCAATACAATCCAGGCTGCTGTCACACGCCGACCGACAAATGCCGTCGATACACGACTGATTATTCGGGCAGTCTTCGTCTTTGGCGCAGGTCGTAACACAGACACCATTTTCGCACTGTTGCCCGCTGGGACAGGGATTGGCGGCATCGCAGAAGGCACTCAGTCGGGGGCGCTGCTCTTCGCAACCAACAAACCCGGCCGCCATCATCAGCAAACCCAACAACACACCCCACGATCGTATCGACGTTTTCGATTGAACCATGTCACATCCTCAACCAGCAGATAGTACGACGAGATCCTTATTCCCAACGGTACCAACCATTGGTTTGTCGGCACCCTCATACCCGTTGAACGAACCACGAGCAAACAATTGACGACCACGCCATGTAAATTGTGGCGCAAAGGGCTATCCCTAATTCTCGACATCGGGTCCACTTGGTGAAAAATCCAACCATGAACCTTCGTCCGACCACGTCGGATAACAACAACAGTGTACACAACCGGAGACGCATTGTCGCAACGTTCATTGCCGTTCTTCACAAGCCATGCTACCACACAACAACAGGTCGCGAGGGGGCTGGTGTTTTTTTGGGGTTTTCGCGACCCAGCCGAATTTGAGCCGTCTCGCCCGGAAAAATCCTGAGTCATATCGGGAATATGGCGCAGGGATTTTTGCGGACGAGACGGCCAAAGGCGGCCAGGGCGTGGAAATCATAAAAAAACACCAGCCACTTCGGGGGTCGACGACAACCAGACACCTTCCACAAGGGTTATTTGTATGTTTACGTTAAGACGTTTGGGCAAATGGACGTCACCGCAGCGGTCAAAATCGGTTCAAGTTGCTGTATTGGGGGCCATCGCTGCGACGATTTTGGGTTGCGCCGGCGACTCACCAACCGGTCTAACCAAAACACAACGACTCGGGGGGCCGGTGGTCCGCTGGGATTTGTTGGCCAAACCCCTGCCGGAAATTCCGCTTCCCAACGACATCGCAACAAGGCCGGATTCCACGTCACCCACCGGTCGCCGGGTGAATGTCAGTACCATCGCACCTACCTTGTTGGAACGGGACACACGAGAAAAAGCAAACAAACTCGACGGTTTTGGCAATTCGATGCCGTTGACGGTGTCTTTTGACGCACCACTCGACATCGCCGATATCCTCAAACGGCATCGCGATAACGAAGATCCCGCGGACGACGCGGTGTTTTTGATCAACATCGACGCCGACAGTCCGGAATTTGGCGAACGAATCCCGTTAAGTTTAGGTGGCCGGGAGTTTCCGTTGGTACTGGAAAAAACCGACAACTACTTTCAAAACGACGTACACGCCCACGAAATGAACCTGGTTTATGAAATCGTCCAGGAAGACAAAAACTGCAACAACGCCCTGGATCCCGGCGAAGATCGGGACGGAGACGGCGTGTTGGACCACCCCAATATAGTTGGTCTGGAGTGGCACGAAGACACAAATTGTAACGGTGTTCTTGAGTTAGGCGAAGATTTCGATTGCGACGAAAAACTGGACACGAATCCCACGATAGTTGACGGACTGCATGAAGACCAAAATTGCAATGGTGCGCTTGATTTTGGCGAAGACCTCGACTGCGACGGACAACTAGATGTAGCGACAGCGTTATTGGAAGCGGCTTCCGGAGATACGAACGGTAACTTTGTGTTGGACCCGGGCGAAATCTGGGAATGTGCACCTACTGTTGCACCGACCCAAAATTTGCGTCGGGCGCGCGAAGATGCTGCCCTTGCCGACCACTTGGTGGATTTCTGGGAAGCAGAAACCAACACACTGATCGTTCGACCGGTATTGCCGTTGCGCGAGCACACGACGTATGCCGCGGTGTTGACCAAACGGCTCGTGGGACTGGACGGCAACCCCGTCGAATCCCCGTTTCCTTACACCACCCACGCATCACAAAAGGCAGACCTCTCTAAATTACCACAGACCCTTTCTAAGTTGGGTCTATCGAAAAACGACGTCGCGTTCGCGTGGAGTTATACGACCGGGTCGGTAACCTATGAACTCGAACAGATCCGCCGGGGATTGTATGGCGCCGGACCATTCGGATGGCTTGCAGAACAATTTCCGGTCGAGTCCCTAGTAATGGACCGCCTGCGGGACGATGATCGAGCCGACGCTTATGTTGCCAAAGCAGACGAATTCGGTCCTGCCCTGACGTTGTTGGCGCTGGCCGGCGATATCGGCGTCAACCCACCGTCAGAACTCGAATACGTCAGCCACGTTGTAGTTGGCTCATTTGCATCCCCCAATTTTCTTGTAGACCGACAAAACGTCGCCACAACCGTATATCCCGCAGATGACGACGAGGTTTTCGACATCGATCCACTTACCGGAAAAGCCGTTGTCGGCACCGGACGAGTGACTTTTTGGTGTGCCGTTCCCAAGACGATACCTGGACAAGCCGAGCAACCGTTTCCCGTACAGATTTATGGACATGGATACACGTCGACCAAACTGGAATTGATGTCGCAGATTGGGAGAATGGCGCGGTTCGGAATCGCTTCGTGTGCACTGGATGCTTTCGGGCACGGAATCGGCGGCGAAGCCGGCGCTACTATCGATTTTGGGGGAGAAATTTTCACAATCGGACAGTTGGCCTACAACTTCTTCCACGACATTCAACTCGGTAATTTTGTAGCCGCCATGTTACAGGGCCGAGAGCGAGACTTAGATAATGACGGCCGTGGTGACTCGGGAGGTGACTTCTGGACCGCGGACACGTTTCACACACGGGACGTCGTTCGCCAGTCTATTGTGGACCACATCCAAATGATCCGGATATTGCGCGCGTTTGATGGAAAACGACTTGGTGCCATCGACACGGACGGAGATGGGTTCGGCAACTTGTTTGGCGATTTTGATGGTGACGGACGCCCCGATCTGGGTGGGAACAACGTTCATTATGCGGCGTGGGGTATTTCGTTAGGTGGCGTGTTGTCCGGTGTGTTGGCCGGTATTGAACCGGCCCTGGATGCCGCTGCTCCGTGCGCCGGCGGGGCGGGACTTCCGGATATCGCCATCCGCAGCCGCCAGGGCGGCGTTCCCGAAGCCGTTTTTATGCCGATTATGGGACCGTTTGTCGTGTTCAATCCAGTCCCCGATACCAATCCAGTACAAACCGAAATCAAGTTTGTGCTAAACGACGTCAACAGCCAAGCTCACGTTGTGTTTGCAACATCCGACAAGATTCGCCCACAGGACCGGGTTGAGATCGAAAACGTCGTCAATGGGGAATGGGCGGTCGGAGTTGTCCCGCAAAATCGTCGGTTTCGGTTGTCCGTAGCCGCAGACGCCCTGACCGCAACCCAAAAAAGACCGTTGCTCGGCCTCTTGGATCCGGTGGAGCAAGCCGAGCAACAAGAATCCGAAGCACAGGTAGACCGCCGGCTCCAAAGTCGGGCGCCGGTCGTGCCGGTGGTCGTCGACCACGTCGAGGAGTTTGGGGACCGATTGACAATTCGTGTATATGATGGGGTTACTGGTAATTTAAAAGACACCATTGATCACTTTGAAACAGATGTGGAATTTCAGGGGGCCATTCATCCGAAAGGGAGCCCGTTGATAGCTTTGGGAAGAGGTTTTGGATTTCAACGAAACACGCCGGAATTTCGCAGATTTATGGGACTTGCATCCATGATACTGCAATCCGCGGACCCGATGGGATACGCCCCGCGGTATTTCAAAAATCCAATCTCCGTGGTGGACTATGATCCCGACGTGAAGCCGGGCGTCAACGTGTTGGTCATTCCGACGGTTGGCGACATGAACGTTCCCGTCAACACGGGCATCCACATGGCGGTTGCAGCCGGTACGGTCTCGGTGGAGCAATCCGACCCTCGCTATGACAAAAGCCAATTGAAACTGCTCGCCGATACCTTCACAAACGAGGCGGTAGAACGTTTGTGGCGTTACGACTTTCCGATCGATATGGATTTGGACAACGATTGTGTTTACGAAACCACGGTCCGACGAATGGGAGTGTACGACATCGACGATCTTGACGAAGGCTTAAGTGAGTTTCATGCGCCGAGCCCATCGAAACCGCTACGCGCCACGGTCGCGTCGTCGAACGGTAAATTACTGACCCCAGACGAGGTTTGTTCAGAAGGTGCAGCCAAATGCGGAACGATGTACACAAACAAAGATGGAATCAACGCCATGAGAATCCCCTACGAAGATTACCGCGGTCAACACGGCATTGGGTCTCCCAATCCGTGTCGGAAATTCGACATAGACATGTATATGCATAATCTTATTGCGGTTTTCTTCTATTCCGGCGGCACTGTCTTACCCGACGACGTGTGTCTGGAGTCGGACAACTGCAACTATTTTCCGTGGAATCAATAACTTCATCACCCCGGCCTGTCTCTTACAACACCAGGAGCACCTTTGTTAGGAGAATCGTTGGCGTTGGCTAGTGCGCTGACCTGGGCTTTAAGCGTGATACTGTTTAAGAGTTCCGAAGCCGCATCTCCCACCGCGATCAACCTGTTCAAAAACACCGCTGCCCTGTCTCTGTTGACCATCACCATGTTGGTTACCGGCACGGAATTCGCCCAGGACCGTCCGTGGGCCGACTGGGGAGCGTTGGCGTTGAGTGGCATTTTGGGAATCGCCATCGCCGATAATCTCTATTTGTCTGCCTTACGCCGTTTGGGAGCGGGTTTACTCGCGGTCGTTGAATGCGCCTATGCCCCTGTAATTGTTCTTTTTTCAGTGGTTTTTTTGGCCGAGGAAGTGGGGTGGGCGTTCGCAATCGGGGCAACCCTGGTCGTCGCCGGTATTTATTTTGCGTCAAGTTCCGGAAAGTCGGTGGTGGTATTGGTCAAACACCTGGACCCACGCCAACGCCGAATCGGCATTTTATCGGCGCTGTTGGGTATCGTATTGATGGGATTTGGCGTTGTGCTGGCCAAACCGATTCTCAATGACGCTGCGGTGTTGGAAGTAACCTGTGTTCGGCTGCTTGCGGGTTGGGGGGCGCAACTCGGTTGGGTGCTCCTCAATCCCCGCGCAAGGCCTGCTTTAGGTATTATCTTACCTTCCAAAGTATGGCGAACACTTGCACCGGCAGCATTTCTTGGTTCTTATCTGTCGATGATGCTCTGGCTGGGTGGATTTAAATGGACCAGTGTATCGACAGCAAGTGTTTTAAATCAGATGACCGTCGTGTTTACGCTTATACTCGCACGCGTTTTTTTGGGCGAAACCCTATCACATCGTCGAACGGTGGGAGCCGCGCTCGCTCTTACGGGGGCGCTTGTCGTTTTGGTTTCCTGAAAAACCACGAATCTTTCTTCCGCAACTTGGAATCCATATTGACAAACCAAGACCCGGCGCGGTAGTGCTCACGCCGCCCCTGTAGAAGTCTACATCGTCTCTTACTAACTGGAGGTTCCTATGAGGCTTATTTATCGTTTTGGCGGTTTTCTGGTCGCCGGATTGGCCGTTTGTACGCTGGGCGCATCGCTGGCACATGCCGATGCGCTTTCGGACATCAATAAACGTATTGACGGAATTCGTGCAAAATACACGACAACAATGGGTATGTACGACTCTGTATTGACTAAAGTTGACGAAATCTCCGTATTGCCAAATGCCGCGGCAATCGTCGGCCTCTCCGGCACGCAGTTTGAATCCGCACTGAAAGGATGTTGGGAAGCCCCGCTGACCAACGTCAAAGACGCCAAGGCGGAGGCTATCGACATCAAACGAGCCGCAGAACAGTTTAAGAACCGCACCGCGATGAAAGACCTGGAAGACACCAAGATTTCGCTGACCAACGCAGTCAGCTCAGTCGAAAATTGTGAACCCAACGCCATGAAGGCTTTGGGTGGCGATACCACATCGATCAACGACGAGACGAAAGCCGCGTTGAAAAGCAAACTGGATATCGTAAACACCCTGCGAGTATTAACAAAACACGAACTTCCTACCCGTGCCAAAGATCTCACCACCGAATCGGCAAAGTTAAAGACCGACCTGGTAGCAGCGATCGCCAAAGCAGAAGGTGAAGCGGCGGTTGCCGCGAAAAATCCGTTCGGGGGTGGCGGCAAGAAAGAAAAAACCCGCGTTGCGTCTCTGAAGGCACTCGAAGGAGATGTGGACAGTTTGATGCAGTTGGTCACCAAGGACATGACCGAAGTCCCGACCGAGTTGGCCACAACTGCCGGAAAAGTACTGAAAAACATCACGGATGTGTCAGCACTTATCGGAAAATAATCCTCCATGCGCGCACAGTATCTTATCAAAGAGACATCTTATCTTTGACAACTAACCGCGGTTAAAATTTGGGACTTGAAAAGCAAGTCAGGGGGCGTACACTCTGCGCGTTTTTGGGGGGTAGCCATCAACTCCCGTTCGGAGTCCGTCACCAACAACATACACCACCTCGAATGACCCGATCTATTGCGGTTTTTGCGGCGGCGCACCTGCCAAAAAGAGGCAGCAGTCTCGTGTGACGACCCATTACGGTCCAATCCACAATCGAGGAACCGATGACAGAACAATCAACAAAAGTGCACGTGAAACCCGCGGACGGGCGGTTGGGAGTGTTGTTGCCGGGACTCGGCGCAGTCAGCACGACGTTTATCGCCGGTATTGAGAACTTCAAAAAAGGCCTGGGTCAACCCATCGGAAGCCTTGCGGAAATGGGTACGATTCGGCTCGGCAAACGCACGGATAACCGTGTGCCCAAAATCCGCGAGTTCGTTCCGTTGGCACCGTTGAACCCAATTGTATTTGGCGCCTGGGACATTCACGAAGAAAACGCGTGGCAGGCGGCAAAACGAGCGAGTGTGCTTCGCGACGAACATCTCGACCCGATTCGGCATGAATTGGAACAAGTACGGCCGATGAAGGCGGTATTCGACAAAGAATGGGTACGACGCCTCGACGGCCCCAACGTAAAAACTGCAGAAAGTAAGTACGCACTGGCACAGATGCTGATGGATGACATTCAGCGGTTTCGTGAAGACAACCGCTGTGATCGCCTGGTGTCGGTGTGGTGTGGATCAACGGAAGTGCATACCGACATCACCGATGTTCACCTGGATCCGGACCGATTTGAGGCGGGGCTCAAATCCAATCATCCCGCGATCAGTCCGTCCATGATTTATGCCTATGCGCACATTATGGCGGGGGTGCCTTATGCGAACGGCGCACCCAACCTGGCCCTTGACACACCTGCGTTGGCTCAACTGGCCACTGACAAACGTGTTCCCATAGCCGGAAAAGATTTCAAAACCGGCCAGACGTTGATGAAAACCATCTTGGCACCGGGGTTGCGAGCACGACTCATTGGGGTCAATGGCTGGTATTCGACCAATATCTTAGGAAACAGAGACGGCGAAGTGCTGGATGACCCGGGTTCATTTAAGTCAAAAGAAGTTTCCAAACTCGGTGTTTTGGAAACGATTTTGCAGCCGGAGCTTCAACCGGAACTATATGGGAAAATCCACCACAAAGTGAGAATCGACTACTATCCGCCGCGTGGGGACAACAAAGAAGGCTGGGATAACATCGATATATTCGGATGGCTTGGGTATCCCATGCAAATCAAGATCAACTTTCTTTGCCGGGACAGCATCCTAGCGGCTCCCGTGGTCCACGATCTTGCAATGTTTCTGGACCTTGCCAACCGTGCCGGATTTTTTGGCATCCAGGAGTGGCTCAGTTTTTATTTCAAAAGTCCTCAAACCAAACCCGGCTTGTATCCCGAACATGACCTGTTTGTGCAGAAAACAAAGTTCAAAAACACATTGCGGTACATCATGGGTGAGGAACTGATTACCCATTTAGGATTGGATTATTATTACGCCGACCAGAAATAACGCCGAACCCGCTAACTTACGTATTGTTTGGGAGCAAACAACAACGTTGTTGCCCCCAACAGAAGGCTGATCACAATCCCGTAAGTCGCCGTCACTCCAGGATTCATGAACCCGAGCTGAACTGTTTTGGTGTCAAACAGCACGGCCAGCGGGCCGAGGTTGTTTGCAACTTCGACAAGATCCACTTGATTGGAAACCGCCCATTGCCCCCACAGGTAAAGCGTAAAGTGAATACCAAGACCTGCTAACGAAGCCAGCATCATTCCCCGGCGTTCAGCCCGATTCGTGATGATACCGAACAAAATCGGCGCGACCGACGCGGCAACGATTCCGTATACGCCCACCTGACCAAAAATGCCGAGCAATTTGGGTGGGTTCAACGCCAACAAAAATGCGGCGATCCCCATAAATACCAGCACAAGCTGGCTTGCGTGATGGGCAATGTGGCTGCGTTGCTCCGGTGTACGATTTTTGAGCGGTCCGTCCGCAGCAAGGTTTAGGAACAAGTCGTTGGCGACGATACTCGACAACGCTACCAAAATGCCGTCCAAGGTACTCATACCGGCAGCGAGCAAAGCGACTGTGACCAACGCCACAGCGGTAGGGCCAAAAGCATGGTCAATATACGCGGTCATCACCAAATCCTGGCGAAAAACCCCGGTTGTAGAATCCACTAGCTTTTCGACAGGAATCGGCGCCAGATGTGCGTACAGTCCCACCAGCAACAAGCCGGAAAAAACCAACGAAACCACAATCGTCACTGCAAGAAACTGCGCTACTTCCCTGCCGGTTTTCACATAAAGAGCCTTGGTCAAAACGTGGGGTTGGCACACAAGAGCGAAACCGATTACAAATCCGCTAACATACACAGCAAAAAAGCTGCCAAACAACGAACTTCGCGGGTTGATCAGTTCCAGTAAATTAGGATCTTGCGCAAGTAATTTTGTCTCCGCATCCCCACCGAGGAGTCCGAGTCCGCTGATGATGATCGCGATACTGGTCAACACCATCAAAAACCCCTGAAGGGTGTTGGTGTAGGCATGCGCATAGGTACCGCCTACAAAGATGTAGCTGAACACGAACCCAATCACCAGAACGAGACTTTCAACGTTGGTCAACCCGATGGTTTGCTGCATGACAATCGACAACCCACCGACAATCAGGACGACAAAGCTGAGTGACAACAAATTGATAACCGCAAACAGGACCGTCAAAGCGCGGGAACCATACCTCTGACCCACCCACTGTGGTAACGTGATGGCCTGAACCTTTTCACCCACACGACGAAACCCCGGTGACAGCAGTACAAGCCCTGCAATGACCCCGAGTCCAGCCGCAACGCCCAGATGCATGATGGCGGAAATCCCGTGCACATATACAAAGCCCGGATTGATGACAAATGTGGCAGTCGACGCCAGAGAAGCAGCTAAGGTCACCCCTACGACCCACGGACTCATGTCGCCACGGCCCACTGCAAAAGACCGGATGTCGGTGGTTTTTTTGTGGCCCAGCCAGGCTAACCAACCTGTAAGCGCCATGTAGGCGAGAAAAAGAGCCCAAATGAGCGGACGTTCAACAATCAAATCAATGTATCGCAAGAAACCTCCAATTGGGGACGGGTCGCAAATAACAATGAACGTAGAGGGGGTTTGGGAAAAAAATAAGCTACGCGAGCCATTGGCCTACTGCGTCGGTCCTGCCTTGGTCGGCCCATCCTCAGCGTACCTTCGGGTACGCCTCCGGTGGGCCTCGGTCGGCAGGCCCGCCTCGCTACGGCCACTGTCTCGCTCGCCGTTATTTTT
>JABWCM010000216.1 GCA_013360285.1 Myxococcales bacterium | reverse complement strand
CCGCCGTGTGAAAGACTATCTCAGCGCCCGGATGCCCGCCAGCGTTGCCGGACGTATTTCCGTGACCGGCCCCACCTATTTGCCTGTGGGGGTAGAAGCAGCGATTGTGGTCAACAACTGTGCCGCGGCGGTGCTGTTGATGTTGTCGGGGCTGGCGCGGGGCAAGCAAGTGGTTGTCTCCAGGGGGGAGTTGGTCGAAATCGGGGGGTCGTTTCGGATTCCCGAAGTGATGGAACAATCGGGGGCCACGTTACGCGAAGTCGGCACCACCAACCGAACCCATCCCGCGGATTACGAACGGGCGATTTGTAATGAAACCGCGGTATTGATGAAGGCATACCGGTCAAACTTTGCGATAGTAGGGTTTACCGAAGAAGTCAGCCGGGCGGATTTGGCGCAATTGGCGCACCAACACGGCCTCATCGCGGTGGAGGATTTGGGCAGCGGCCTGCTGGTGGACTTAAAACCGTATGGGGTAAAGGACGCCGTCACGGTGCAGGAGGCGGTAGGAGCGGGTCTGGACGTGGTATGTTTCAGCGGCGACAAGTTGTTGGGCGGTCCCCAAGCGGGTATTCTCGTAGGAAAAGAGCCGCTGATCCGCAAGTTACGAGCCCATCCCCTGATGCGGGCGTTACGAACCGACAAATGGACCTTGGCAACTTTGGAAGCCACCCTGATCAGTTACGTAGACGGAACGTGGACCAAAAAGGTCCCCACGATGACGTTGCTGACGGACTCGGAAACAGCAGTACTGGCGAAAGCCCAAACGGCAGCCGATATCTTAAACAACCGGGCCGCTCAACTGGCCACCTTTGAGATTCACCCATCCACAGCAAAAGTCGGCGGCGGCACCCTGCCCTTATGTGACCTGCAAAGTTACGCGGTGGTGATAACCCCCCATCACACATCAAGCCAAACCCTGGACGAAACCCTACGCCAAGGTAAGATGCCGGTCATAACAAGATTGGAAAACGACAAAGTGTACCTGGACTTCCGATCGGTGTTGGCGAACCAGGTAAAACCATTGGCGGAGTGGGTGGTCCGTGGGTTGGAAGATGCGAAACAAAACAAAAATCATAACGCCTAAGAGGGTGTTTGGGAAAAAAATAACGGCGAGCGAGACAGTGGCCGTAACGAGGCGGGCCTGCCGACCGAGGCCCACCGGAGGCGTACCCAATGGTACGCTGAGGATGGGCCGACCGAGGCAGGACCGACGCAGTAGGCCAATGTTTCGAGTAACGTAATTTTTTACCCAAACACCCTCTGAGAGGATGTTTGAGAAAAAATAGCTGCGCGACCTCTGCGCGGTGGTTTTGGGGCGGCTTGGCTCCGAAAAAACCCTGCGCCATATTCCCGATATGACTCGGGTTTTTCAAAACCAATCCGCCGCCAAATCCACGCCCCTATTTTTTCACAAACTCACGGTTGGCCGGGCTGCCGGCACCGCGCCGCGCCAACCCCGCCCATGGCGTTTGCAATGCACCCAAGGAACCGCGGTTATTTGCGAGTCGGCGGCGCCGGGAAGATGATGTCTTGTTTGTTGCGGTCATTCGGGAAGGCGGCCCTAACGAGACCGGCTATTTTGTCGACCAACAGCCCGTGGTCGTCCCGCGCCGCCATCTCGATCGCAAACAGGTTCGCGTCTTGTTGGTTGATCGCGGTGTACGCATCGATCGCAGCGGTCAGCGCGGCGATCCGGTCTTTGAATGCCGGTTCCCATTTCTGCTTGAACGTGGTGAGATTGGGGTGGTTGGACAACATCATGCGGGAGAAAACGGCCTGGGTGGCCGGCAACTGTTGGGTGCCCGCGGGATCCACCGCGGCGGACAGGCCGTCGGGGTACAGGGTATCGAATACGGGACCGCGACGACCGCCGTCGGCGGATTGGGCCTCGTTGGACACCTGGCGCAGCATCGTGTCGGTCAGATAACCCTCGAATTTCAACTTGACCCGCGCCTTGAGGCGAGGTTTCTTCAACTTCCGGCGCTCCATCGCCACGTTGTCCAAGGCATCGGTGGCCTGGTCCACAACGGCCGCGTGTTCCTCGGTCTCGGGAAACAGCCGCAGCCCTTCCGCCAATTCGATGCCAAATTCGATTCGCGGTTCCGTAGTCGCATCGTTTCGGTATTTGCGCACGGTCATCCTCCTTTGGGGTTGTAAGCACGTTGGTGCTGTAACAGTTTGTGCCACAGGAGCAGCGCGCCGTCAACGGGCAAAATGGCCCGTACGGCAAAATCGTGACGATCGCCGATCCGCCCGCCCGGACCACCGATCGTCACGATGACGATCCCGATCGGGATGCCGTCCGACGCCCGTCCCCAACCGTGACGATCGCCGATCCGCCCGCCCGGATCGCCATTCACCACCCCAACGGCGCCGATCCGCCCGGCCGGATCGCCGTGCACCAACGCGACGGGTTTAATCCGTCTCCTCCGGAAGGGGGACTCACCCGGATGACGATCGCCGATCCGCCGGCCCGGATCGCCGTTCACCACGATCAAGATGCCGACCGCCGCGCTCGGATCGCCTCCGGAGCAGACAGCGCCGAGGTTTTGGCCCAACCGGGCCCCTTCGGGTAGCCGTTTTGCCCAAGCAAGACACCGGTTGGACGCCTCCGCCGACGGTTTTGGCTCCGCTGTGTGCACGCAAGCGACGATGTCGATCCGACTGTCCTGCGGGGTGCGCACCGTGAGCCTGCCCGAGTGTGGCGGGACGGCCGGAGCCCCTAGTCGCTGCCAACTGGATTGCGCCGCCGGACCGAATCGACTACCTTTGGACCGGTGTGGCTGGTCGAGGTTCGAATCACCACCAACGTTCCACAACGTCGCCCGCTCGTTGGGCGTGGCTCCGCAGGAGTGGGAGATGGCAAACGCCGCCCTGGAGAAACCCCGCTGGATTTATCGTTTCGAGAATTATGGGCGCGCCTTCGCTCTATTGCGGGAAGCGATGGAAACCATGGAAGAACGCGAAATCACCCCACTCGAAAAGGAAGGGATCATTCAGCGATTTGAATACACCTGGGAATTGGCGTGGAAAGTCATCAAGGACTATTTGGAGCACGAAGGCGTCATACTGGCCCGAGTCACCCCCGCATCGGTCATTCGTGCGGGTTTTGCTGCGAAAGTCATCACGGATGGTCCCATGTGGATGCGGGCCCTTGATGCCCGCAACAAGATGGCGCACGTCTACAACCTCAAAGAATTTGAAGCGGTTATCGAAGAAATCCGCAAACATTACCTCGCACTCTTCGAGGAACTTTATTTCTCGATGATGGAACAGATCGTAAAGGATACCGGCGGCGCGTAAGGAGAAGGGTTTGAGCAAACATGGCCTGACACCCGATCAGATGGAACAGATTGCCGCCGTCTTGCATCCGTATGCGGACAAAATCGAAACGGTAGGCCTGTTTGGCTCGCGCGCCCAGGGCACCTACCGCCCCAATTCCGATGTGGACCTGGTGATCCGAGGAAACCTCGACGAGGCGGACGTGGACCGACTCTATACGCTGTTCGAGGAAAGCTCGCTCCCGTTCCAATTCGATGTCATCGCTTATCATCGCATCGCCTATCCACCGTTGAAACGCCATATCGACCAGGTTTTTTGCCCGATTCTGTCGCATGACGATTTGGCGAAAGGCCGGCGAGAACGGAGTACCGCCGGGTGATGCGACCCGGCTCCCATCGGGTGGGCCCAGGGCCTCGGGCGTCCCGGGTGACACGAAGTGATCGTTCATGGGTCTCCGATTCGTTGTCTCAACGCGCTCTTGAGCGGTTTTCAGGTGCGCTTCGTTCGGTTTCGGCAGGGAATCTGCGGAAAGACAAGGGGGGACCGGGGAGGATCGACGACGGGATGCCGGCGGGGACGTCGGGGCGGTGGCGCGGAAACGGCGATATAGGGCCATTTTTCGCGATCCCCTGATGTTCTGTTTCCGCAAACGGGGAGTTAGGCCTGTGCTTTGGCCTTCGGCGCACTGGCCAAGGTCCCCGGCGAGACCGCCTGCATACGTAGGCCGAAACGGCCCCTATCACGACGGACAATGCCGGGAGAAGCAACGAGCCGGAGAGCTGCAGGACAAGGGTACAAGGGTTCGAGGATCAAGGGATCGACCTCGCGGGGCGGAGGCCGATGAGGTAGTCCCGGTCGGCAGGCCAGAACCTGCCCCGGAACGCCGCCCGGCACCCCCAGGCGACGTTGAACCAGGAGCCGCCACGGATCACACGGACCTCGCCGCCGTTTGGACCCAACGGATCGACTGCTGGTCCTAGATTGTAAAGATCCTGGTAGTAGGTCTCACCGAACCAATCCCACGTCCACTCCCACACGTTCCCCAACATGTCCACCAAACAATAAGCGTTTGCCGGTTTCCCACCCACAGGGTGCGGGCCGCAAAACTCGGAGGGTACTTCTTTGTCCCCCCAATCCCCGCAAAGATAGCCGCCTTCGTACGAAACACCACTGTTCCCACCGTACCACGCTATCTTACCCAAGTTCGGAGCGTTAAAATCGCCTTGAATGTTTATGTCCCCCGTATAGATCGCCGTCGTCGTACCCGCACGCGCCGCATACTCCCACTCCGCCTCCGTGGGTAACCGGTAACCCGGGCAGGCCAGGCCCTTGAACACAGGTACTCCCGTGCATTCGTAACCGTCGCCCGGTGTGCCGGAACACGATAAACCGTCGAGGATGTAACACTTCTCCAGGTCCTCCGCCTCCGACAACGCATTGCAATACAATACCGCATCCCACCTCGTGATGTACTCCACAGGACAATCATCACCACAGTTCTTGAAATACCACGGCTTGACATTGGGAAATACATCCTTCCAAGCCTTCTGCGTTACTTCCGTCCGCGATAACCAAAAATCTCGGGTGATCTCCACTTCGTGAATCGGCTTTTCATCCGCGGCGCACCACTGCGTTTCGTCGGCCGAATCCTTTGGGCAACCCTGCCAGAACTTCCCTTTTGGGATTTTCACCCACGTCAAGCCATGTTTGTTTTCTGTCGGAAGGGAACAGCCATCCGACCCGCCCCCATCCGACGGGCCAGCATCGGACACCGCGTCCACCACACCCGTGTCGTCCGACGGGTCAGCATCGGACACCGCGCCATCCACAACACCCGTGCCATCCGACGGGCCAGCATCGGACACGCCGTCCGCAACACCCGTGCCGTCCAATGGACCAACGTCAGCCAACGCATCCGCTGCGTCCGACAACATGTCGAGACCTACTCCATCCGGCACATCCGACGACAAACCATCCGACTGGGTCCCTACCGTGTCCACCGACCCACCTCCACCCACCACCGTGCATACGGAATCGACCGCCGCAGAAACGTCCCCCGACGACTGCACGCAGTACCCGCCAAGCGCAGACGCATCCGAACAAACACACACCCAACCCGAGCCGCAATCCGTGTGCTTCGCACACGAGTACGTTTGGTCATCGATTTCCACGGAACACGAGGCCAGCAACAACCAAACCGCCGCACACAACCAACGCCGCCGGACCTTCCAACCCTGACCACGACCCACGGGCAACCAAACGAACAATCCCATCGCGGCCACAAATCGCGGCCAAAGTCTGTATTTCCAGGTTCTTACAATCAACGGCTCCATCCTCGGCCCTCCGAATCATTTCGCCCATGATCAAACCGATTCCCGCCGCTGTCAACCACACACCGACGCCCCTTCAGCCGGCCGCCTCGGCACGGTGCAACCGCAACGCCTTGCGCGCCGCCCCAAGATCCGCGACAATTCGGACACGTGATGCGGAGAGCGAGGCATTTTGTTTACCCGCCGCTCCACGGGAGTCGACATGGTCGAAGAAAGTCCATTGCAGTCCATCGTCAGTATTTTACGGGAACATTGCCCAGACCTATTGGCGATTTATCTGTTCGGCAGTCGCGCGTCTCAAACTCAGGCCGCCGACAGCGATTGGGATTTGGCGGTGCTGGTTCGCGGCAAGGTAGCACCCGATAAATTGTGGTCGCTTTCCGGCGAGTTGGCGACTCTGTTGGGCTCCGACGTCGATCTCGTCGATTTACGTGATGTTTCCACCGTGATGCAGTACCAAATCATCACCACCGGTAAACGGCTATGGGCGGTGGAGGGAGCGGACGCCGGGGTTTTCGAATGCGCGATCTTGAGCGACAAAACCGAACTGGATACTGCACGGGCTGGGCTTGTGGCAGACATTTTGGAAACGGGCGAAATCTATGGTCGATGACGTCATTCTCAACAAAGCGGCATCCATTGAGCGCGCAGTGCGGCGGGCGCGGGAGGAGTTTGCCCATGACCCAAATTCCTTTGACCAGAACTACTCACGCCAGGACGCGGCCATTTTGAACATCCAACGGGCGTGCGAAGGCGCGTTGGATCTGGGCCAACATGTGGTGCGCAAACATCGGTTGGGAATTCCGCAGGGTGCACGCGACGTGTTCCAACTGCTGGGTGCGGCCGGATGGATCGATGTCCCGTTGGCGCAACGGCTGCAAAAAATGATGGGATTTCGAAATATCGCGGTACATGATTACCAAAGGATCTCCCTGCCCGTCGTCGTTCGAATCATTACTCACGATCTCGATGATTTGCTCACGTTTAGCAAGACCATGGTGGTGAAGATGGTTTCGGGGCGGTGATGTTTGTCAGCACAGACCGCGTGCGCTGCCCCGGTTGGGTTGTAAGTGCCAGGGTAACCTGCGTCCGGCCAAAACGACCCTGGGGCAGACTGGAAAGTCCGCCCCGGACCGGGCACAAAGGCCCCGAACCGGGCGCCTGGGCACGGCTCAACCGAGCCTCTTGCCTTTACGCCCCGCCCCAAGACCCAAGACAATTCGGAGTAGAAGTCGTGCGGAAAGGAGAGTCGAGCCATGAAAGAAATCGCGCCTCGGATAATCATTGACGAAAGAGTTCTGTCCGGTCGCCCAGTCATTCGTGGTACCCGGATCCCGGTAGAACTGGTACTCGGCCAACTCGCAGGCGGCATGGCGATCACGGACGTGTGTCAAGAATACGAGATCACACACGCCGATGTCCTTGCAGCCCTCGCGTATGCGGCCAATATTCTCGCCGAAGACCCAACCAGGGCGGTGAGTTGATTGACACGCTTTCTCGTGGACGAAAATTTGCCGAAGTCGTCTTGCCATCAACAGGCGCACGCCGGATTCGACGTCGTTCACGTACGCGACGAAGGTCTGGGGGGTGTGCGGATGACGAGGTTCTGAAGTACACTCTTGGTGGTGATGGCTACAGAACAAGCTTACATGGGTTCAAGAATCAAAGGATCGACCTGGCGGGGCGCAAGCCGGTGCTGAAATACGGGATGTCGGGCGGTATCGAGATCCGACTCGCCGCCCGGCACCCCTGGGGCGTGCTTTTCCATGTGCCGCCCCGAGCCACACGACTCTGGCCGATGCTTGGACCCCACGGATCCTTGGCTAATCCCTGGCCTCTTAGAGCCGCGTAGTCTCTTAGAGCCGCGTAGTAGTAGCTATCGTACCAATCCCAAGTCCACTCGGATACGTTCCCCAGCATGTCGACCAAACAATAGTCGTTTGCAAGTTTACCACCTACCGGATGCGGGCCGCACAATTCGGCCAGTTGTTCGGTGCCCCGCCAATCCGAGCAAGGAACGCCACCGCCATACGGCACACCGCTGTTGCCGCAATATACAGCCACCTCACCCAAGTTCAGGGCGTTACACTCCTCCCAATCATCAAGACCGATTTCCCCCGTGTAAATCGCCGTCGTCGTACCCGAACGCGCCGCATACTCCCACTCCGCCTCCGTCGGCAACCGATAGCCCTCGCAGGCCAGCCCCTTGAACCTGGGTTCACCGGCGCAATTGTAACCATTGCCCATCGTACCCCAACACGATAGACCGCTAAGGTTGTAACACTCCTCCAAATTAGCCTTCCCCGACAACCCATTGCAATACAGCACCGCGTCCCACCAAGTGACGAATTCGACGGGACAGTCGTCGCCACAGTTTTTGTATTCCGACGGATTGACACCCGGAAAAACCACCTGCCAAGCGGCTTGGGTCACCTCGGTCCTCGATAACCAAAAATCTCGCGTGATCTCGACCGCGTGAATCGGTTTTTCGTTGTCCGAACACAGCTCCGTTTCGTCCGCCGAATCGTTCGGGCAACCCATCCAGAATTTCCCTTTCGGAATTTTCACCCACGCCAAACCATACTTCATCTCTGTTGGCAGCGAACACGCGGGTAACCTATCGACAACCGGGTCTCCACCAAGCACGGTACATCCAGAGCCTCCTCCCCCAGAAACATTTACGCCCCCCCGCACACAAATACCCTCCAGCGAAGACGATGCCGAACAAACACATACCCAACCCGAGCCGCAGTCCGTATGCTTCGCACAGGGGTACGTCTTGTTGTCGATATCCACGGAACACGAGGCCAGAAACAACCCAAGCGCCAAACCCGCCCAACACCGTCGCCCGTTCCAACCATGACGAATGATTGTCCCAGACACCTGCCAAACCCGCCCCAATCGGCAAAAACTCCGGTACACGCTCTCCCGTTCAAAACGATACACGCCAACCATGGCCCCCTCCAAACGGCACGGACGATACCGGCACATCCTCGCTCGGCGCCAATGCCAATAGGACGATACCGGTCACAATCGCGACACCACCTCCGATCACCAACCCCAAGCCCGAGTTCAGTTTCAACTCGGCCGATGACGCATCTTCCAAAGCTTCCGCCCGCGTTTGGGCCATAAGCTCGCCAGTCATTCCAGATTCCAAATCCGACGCATCCCCCAACCCGACGCCCATGACGATTCCCCCGGCCACTCCGGCCGCAAGACCCACGCCGAATAGAGTCCAGCCGGCAATTGCGGTCGGCGATGTCGATCCCTCCGCCACCTCTGCCCGGGTCGACACCACAACCGGCCGCCCTCCTACAGGTGGGTCACTGACGCGTTCGATGACTACCGGAGTTTTCGACGCCACGGGCTTACACTGGGCGACAAGAGTCTCCCACCCCCGGACTTGCTCCGATCGTGGATGAGACGCGGCTGCGGCCAGTTGCGCTTTGGCAACGGTCAGTTGCGCCTTGGCATCACTGCACTGTCTTGCCGCCAACGCCTTGTCCATCGTTTTTCCCACGCCCTTCCAGTAGGTGTCGACCGACTGGGTGACCGCATCGATACGAGTTTTCAAGGGATCAAGAATGCACTTCGGAATGAGCCCATGAACCGTTCCCGCCAACACTTCGGCGTCGCCATAACGATGCGCCGCCGTTGCCGTTTCGGCCTCCGATAACGTACGCCCCGCCGTCAGTTCCGCCCCGATACCGGCGGACAACTCGCTCTCGAGTTCCTTCAACCGTTCACGGGTTTTCTTGCCCACGGCAGAACCCAAACCCTTCACCGCAACAATTTCTTCATTCGCTGTCACAAAGTCGCACGCCGCCAGGGCGTGTTCCACGTTTTCCAGTCCCGATTTCGCCACCTGGGCAGCATTGCTTACCTTCGCCGTCTTTTGCGGCTGGTCAGCATTCGCCTTTTTCACGGTCGTAAAACACTTGGCAACAGCAGCATCCAGTGCCTTCTGCGCCGGGCCATTGGGGTCGGTCACGAGCTTCTTATGTTCGTCCCGACATTTTGCCGCCTCCTTGCACCGCAGCGCCGCAGCGTTATCTCGGGTACATTTTGCCCATGCCGCTCGCGTCTGAGCATGTCCGGCACACGGCACGACGAACAGCCCTATCACACTCGCAAACAGGCTCCAAAGTCTGTACTTCCACGCTCTTACACCCAACGGCTCCATGGTCCGCCCTCCAATTCTCTGGGCCTATCCTGAGACCGATTCCCAACGATGTCAACGGTGCGCCACCGACGTTTGGCCGACCGGCTCAACTCGCCCCAAAGGAGCGACTCGCCCTTGCGTCCCACTCCAAGATCCGCGATTATCGCTCCGCTGTTCGTTTGGAGGGATATGGTCTCAGACACGCGCATCATTCCGGTTCCCAGTCAGCGCCCGCGGTTCGTGTGCACACACTGTTGGTTCGTGTTCGAAGACGATCGGGCTCTGACCTGTCCTTCGCCCGAGGGCATCTGCCGCAACCCGCGACCCGAAGGCGGGTGGTCCGCTCTGCCTTACCGCGTGCGCGGCAACTTCGTTTTGCAGAGTTTGTTGGGCCGAGGCGGTATGGGGGCGGTGTTTCTGGCCTGGAATACCGAACACGAACGTCCCGTCGCTCTCAAAGTGGCACAACGGTTGGGATCGGAGAAAAGTCAGCAGCAAATTCGCGAGATGTTCGAGCACGAAGCTCGTCAGTCGACCTTTTTGGCCACCTATCCCAAACATTACGTCTCGGTGTTGAGTTTCGGGGTGGAAGCGGCCCGGGATGCCCAGTCCGACGGCATCGCCTTCTTGGAGATGGAGTACGTACAACTCCCCACGCTCCACATGCTTCTCCGGGAAACGCCAATGCCGCCATTGCGGGTCGCACGAATTGGCGCCGCGTTGGCCCAGAGCCTCATCCCGATGCATCAACATCGGTTGGTGCACCGGGATCTGAAACCCGGCAATGTCTTTGTGCATGAGGGCGGGATTCAAACAGAAACGCGGGTGTTTGACTTTGGAGTATGTGTTCCCGAAGGTGCTGATCCCAATCGGACATCGTTTGCGCACCTCTATCCCCAACGGGAAGTAATTCCCGGGACAGACGTGTACATGAGCCCGGAACAAATGGACAGGCAACCCCTGTACGTGGAGTCGGACATTCACGCGGTGGGGTCCATCTTGTGGCGATTGTGCACAAAAAATGTACCGTTTCGCGCCGTGGGTCCTGATCAGCAGACAAAATTGGACGACCGGCGAAAACGTGTTCAGACAGTTCCCTCGCGCCCCGATTCCATGCCGCAGGGATTGTATGACATCCTCAAACAAGCCCTCGACCCGAATCCCGACAAACGGTTTCCCCAACCGCCCGGAAATGCGCGCGATTACACGCCGGCCATGGGGTTGATGCGGGCGTTGCAAGGGTTTGCCGATGATCTCGTGCGCGAGCGGCGGGCGCAAACCGAGAAATCCCGGCAACAAGTGCGAAGCCTCGTCAGCAAAGCCCAACTCATCGAAAACAAAGTCGAACGCGCTGCGCAGTTGGCCGCTCACGTTCAAGGCATGTTGGACGAACTGCGGGCGTTGGCCGAATATCTTGAAGAGGACGACGGCGAGAAATCGAACTCCACGACCGACGCTTTGGCCACGCTGGCGGCAAAGGTACGCGCCCTCGAAGACGAGGCCAGTCGGTTGATTGGTGGAATCGACCCACCACCGGTGCCCCCGGTTCCGCAGCGATGGCGGGGTTGGCTCCCATGGACGATTGCGGGTTTGTCGGCGTTGGTGGCGGTCGCAGCAGCGATGAAGCCCAGCGGCCCCACCGGATCCGGAGGGGTGGAAGTTGCCGGGCCGAAACCGCCTCCACCGAACCCACCGGAGGATATCACCCAATTCCCGCCGGTCCCGGACGGCGGGCCGACGATCGGCGATGCGCCCACCCCTGTTGGCAACCCGGAACCAGACCCAGGACAACAACCGGACGCGGAAACCGCCGCGCCTCCTGTGACGCCGACGCCAACCCCAACCCCGCCCCCCGCGTGCAGTAAGGTAACGGTGGAGTTGGCGTTTGACATGGTCGCCCGCGTCGAGACTGGACAGCGTATCTGGGAAGAGGCCAAAACCATCGAATTGGAAGTCTCGCCCGGAGGGCCGGACATTACCGTAAGTTACCAAGATGTCGATTCGGTAGGAGACCCCGGAGCCCCTTGCCAGCCTCAGCAGAAGACCTTTACGACCGCTGAGTTGATCGACGAGAAAGCCTGCACGGCGCGTCCTCCTAAGGACCCCATCGCGGTGTGTCCAAAAACCCGATGACGCCGACCCACCACAGAGGTCGTTGCCTGTGCGTGTTTGGTTGAAATGGACTCCGGCGCGGTGGCGAACAGAACACCGGTGATCGCCATGCCCGACAAGGACAATGTCGCGCTATGGCGGATCGTGGGTACGCCCACAAGGAATATTGTTCCGCAATCGCTCCGGCGGGTGGATGGTTTGTCATCCGTTTCAACGCCGACATCAATCCGATGGTTGTTCGATGTTTCGTGGACGGTCAATGGAAACAAGAACTCCAAGGACAAACACTTCAGGAAATCCGTGCAGCACTTCAGGAGCACCATGCCGACCTCCAGGTCGCCTGGGCGCGTGGGGAGAAGCAGATACGCTGAGAGGGTGTTTGGGAAAAAAATAAGCTACACGAGCCATTGGCCTACTGCGTCGGTCCTGCCTCGGTCGGCCCATCCTCAGCGTACCTTCGGGTACGCC
>JABWCM010000215.1 GCA_013360285.1 Myxococcales bacterium | reverse complement strand
CCCTGCGTTGCCCTGGCTTCCGAATCCACGGCGCGCCCGTCTGGACGTGGAGCCGGCTTCCAGCCGGCTATGGGGCCCACGGGCACGGGCACGGGGACGGGCACGGGCACGGGCACGGGCATCGCATTTTGGCAAAACCGCCGCAATGATCGCCAACTTGCCCGGTGTGGGGCGGACTTTCTAGTCTGCCCCTGCGTTGCCCTGGCTTCCGAATCCACGGCGCGCCCGTCTGGACGTGGAGCCGGCTTCCAGCCGGCTATGGGGCCCACGGGCACGGGCACGGGCACGGACACGGAGAAGCCCGGGCGTTTGCAACGTACCCCCACCCACGCAACGGATCTGTCCGGGAGCCCCGAAGGGGCGGGGCATACCAGCCCAGGGTGTAACCCTGGGTATCGGATTGGATCAATTCGAAGCGTTCTGAAGGAACGCCGCATCACCCGGCGATGGCCGCCGCCACACACTCTGCGGCCTTCCTGCGGTGCAACTCTCCGTGGCCGGAACGTGGCGGTTCGGTGCTCCGCGACACCGCGTTGTCCACAGGTGACAACCGCCCAGGGCCGTGTTACCGTCGACTCCAATACCGGGGGACCTTGGGGAGCGTCATGGGCGGCATTGAAACAGTTTGTGTGGAACTTCGTTACGACTCTCTTTCCGCGGAGTCGCCGTTGTCGGTGATATGGCCTGGGGCGGAGCGGCCGGTGCTTCGGGCGGTCGGGGCCGCGGAGGTTTCGGCTGTTGAGGCCCGCCACCGGGGGTTGGCCCCGGTCGAGGCGAGGTATTCCGAATCCATGGCCCGGCTGCGGGTAGACGTCGGGGAGGCGCTTGCCTCGTTGATCGACGGTCCGGAGCGGGCGTTGGAGTCGGCTTTGGTGGGGGCTCGGCGGCGCGGGGTTCGGTTGCGGTTGGTGGTTCGGCTCGTAGGGCCGCGCGGGGAGGTCGACGCGCATCATCCCGGTGCGGCTTGGCGGTGGGAATTGCTGGCCCTGGAGCGGCGGCACTTGTTTCGCGACGGGGGGGTGGGTCCGGAGTTGGTCGTGCAACTGGGGGACCGCGACGTTGGCCCGGCAACGGCGCTGCCGACGCGGGCGTTGCGGATCCTGTTCATGGCGTATTCGCCCGAAGGGGTCCAACCGGAATTGGAGTACGAAGCCGAAGAAGACCGGTTGCTGGCGGGGTTGCAGGAACACATCCAAGACGGGCGGGTGCGGTTGTCGGTGGTCGAGGACGGTTCGTTGGATGGGCTGCGGCGGCGGTTGTCGACGGGGAAATACGACATCGTGCATTTCTCTCCATACCGGTATCGACAACTGCGTCAATGTCGTCGCGGTTGTCGACGGGGAAATACGACATCGTGCATTTGACGGGGCACGGGAAACTCGGGGCGGACGGCACGCGCCTGGTCATGGAGGACTTCGTGGGCGACCCCGAGTTTGTAACCGCGGACGCACTCGGCGAGGTGTTGACCGGCACGGCCCATCCGCCGCGCTTGGTGATGGTGTCGTCGTGCCATTCGGCGGACGGCAGCGCCGGGGTTCCGTCGTTGACGGCGGCGCTGGTGGCCCACGGGGTGGAGTCGGCGCTGGGTTGGGTGCGTCCGGTGAGCGATTCGGCGGCGACGGAAGCGGCGGTGGCGTTTTACGAACATCTGGCGACGGAAGCCCACTTGCCGCAGGCGGTCGCTTACGCGCGTGGGCACTTGGCGTTGGCGGCGCGGCATCGAGAACCAACGTCGGCGTGGGGAACGCTGCACCTGGTGAGCCGTACCTCTGGCGGTTTTTTTGCCGACGGGGATGCGGCGCGGCCGGCGGCGCGGGATGATGCGTCGGCGGTGTACGGTTACCTGGGCACGACGGGTCAGATGAAGGTCCTGGAGCGGGGTTTCGTGGGTCGCCGGCGGGAACTCCAGCGGGCGCAGCGGGTGCTTCGGGACGGCAAAGACGGCGGCCAACGTTACGCGGGCGTCGTGATCTGGGGCATGAAGGGCCAGGGGAAAAGCTGTTTGGCGGCGCGGGTGTTGGAACGGTGGACGGCGGAGTTGGCCGATCGCGGTCGTACGTTGGGCTGGGTGGTGCTGCACGGGGTGGTCGATCCGACGACGTTGTTGACGCCGTTCGTGGATCTGGCGACCCGGTGGGAGGATGGCAAGGCCTTGGGGCTGCTGAAGGAAAGCACCGACCCGGTGGACCACCGCCTGACGCGCCTGCTGCAGGGCGTATGGCGGGACCGGGACGTGGTCATCGTGCTGGACGATTTTGAACAAAACGTGGAACACCTGGCGTCGGGCCGGTTTCGGGTGGGGGTGGCGGCGGCGCAGTTGTTGTCGGCCGTAACCCCGGCGTGTTTGAGCGGCCGTCCGAAGTTGCTGGTGACGTCGACGACGACGTTTGAACTGCCGGGCTCCAAACCACCATTGTTCGCGCTGTGGCTGGGGGCGCTTCCGGACGGGGCGGTTCGTAAGTTGTGGATGCGGGACCGGGGTGAGGACTTGTCGGAGTTTGCGAAAAATATGGGGACGGACTTGGACGCGAGGATTTTGGCCCCGATGCCCGGAAGAAAACCGAGTCATATCGGGTATATGGCGCAGGGATTTTTACGGGCGAGGCGGCCAAAGGCGGCCAGGACAAAATCTTCATCGAACAACACCAGCCCGCCTAGCGAGGCGGTACCAGCCCGTCCCAACAAATCATGGGCTTTGGGTCTGTCATGGACGACATGGGGTCGAATTCACACGCGGGAGCATTTTCCGTCACCGGCCCACATCCCGACTCTTCACACTCGGCGGACGGCCCGCCACTGCACAAACAATGTTTCCAGCCGCACGGAACACACGAGCAGGCGAATTGACAGCAAACACTGCCGTCCGGTGAGCAGGCGCGAGAACCAGCACCGTAGCAGCCATTTGCGCAGTAGCTCCATGGCGGCCCCCAACATTCCTGTTCGTAAGGATTGTTGCCATCCAACGGGTAATGAGGGTCCTCACACGACCCGGCGTCCGGCTCGCTCGCCGCATCCGTCGGCCACTCCGGCTTGTTGCCGACGGAATCGTTTCCTATGCCGGGAGCAGCGTCGCCACTATCTTGGCTGGAATCCCCTTTCTGTTCATTGCCCAGCGAGCCCGCACCAGACCCACCCGATGATTCAGCGGCATCCCCAGCAGTACACGCGATCCCCAACACCGCCAGAGCGAGCGAAACAATGTACACTCGAAAGCTCGAAATCATGTCACACCTTCCTTGTTGCCTCACGTGCCAAAGGTCCAAAAAAGCCACGAAATTCCGTAATACGTAAAACTGTTCGTCCAAGAGTAGGCGTAGATCTTAATGCTATAGGTTTCATTCTGGGTTGCGTCGAACTCCAGAAACTCGAAGGAATTGTCGATCGACAGGGAACTTGCAATCAGTTGATTGGACGAGTCATACACGTAGATGTCGAGATCTGCATCCAACGTTGGCGCAGCGCAAGTCGAGGGATCGGTGGGGTCCGTACAGGTTACCGTGCCGTCCCAGGCCAGAACCACCCGCAAGCGTAGACCGCTAAACGTCGTTTTGGCCTGATATACCTCTGAATAAAAATTGCCACTCGACGGCGACGTATCCAGAAGAGTGCCATAGTCATGTCCAACTGCACTGGGTGTGTTTCCGCCGTCGACTTTGTAGGAGGGGTTCCCAATCGTCAATGACTTTTGCACCGATAAGAGGCCCGCACCATCCGTATCGTCTACACAGGATGTTGAGTACGGCCAGCAGTCGGACACGTCGAGAACCGGACCGTCGATGTTCGTGTATGCGCCCGTCATGAGGATGGACCGCTGAGCCTCTGGCCACATCCACAAGCTGGAATTTCGCTCCTGCAACTGGGCCGCCGCTCCAGCAACATGAGGTGCCGCAAAACTTGTCCCCGTTCCGCAGTTGACACCGTCCGCGTCAATATCTACCGCTGGCGCACACATGTGGGGAAACTCCCAGTCGCCGCTGGGGTTTCCATAGCATGTCCCCCCGTACAACGTGTCATCTGATCTCGAACTGGTTCCCTGGTCGTCTACCCCCCCAACCACAATCGCATTGTAAACAGGACACCACGGGTCGCCACCTGCGCCACAAACGTTTGAATTGCCGGCGAGCACGCTAATGAGTGGGTACGGGCTAACCTTCACGTAGTAATCCAGTACTCGTCTGTCGCCCGTACTGCACGTGTGACTCCAGTTCCAGACATTTGCGCCTTGGTTACGGCAATTCTCAAAAGCCAAACCGGCGTTTCCGCCGCATGCCCCTCCCCATGAGTTTACCCGCTGGCGCACATCAGGTGAAACTCCAAAAGGCGCCGCACTCGACTTCATGACGGCGGCGACACACCGAGAGTGCTGATCCTGATTATCACCCGGACAAAACAGGCCATACGAGCCGAGATTGTTTGGAGTAACGGGCCGATCCGATTCGACGACGCAGCTCTTGATGGTGTCGCCGCTGTAACCCGTTCCAGTAGCCTCGACCGTCGAAGGATAGGATGTCGATCGCCCTGCGATGTGCTCGCCATCAAGGTACACCGCTGCGACCGACTTCCAGTGTGCAAGGAGAGACAGCTCGCTCTTGGTGAGTTGAAGCCAAACCGCCGGAACGATTGGATCATAAAACGCTGGAACCGACCCAAGAATCGCAAGGTCCAGAGCGAACGTTTCACGGGCGGTCTGCTTCGCGGTTTCATGTTGACCCACTGCATTCGTGTAGGCTCCGAGCCATGACTTGTCGAGTTCCCGCAATGCGGCGGGTTCGTGGGTTGGAAGCCATACCATGACGGGGAGAATTGTCAGGTCGTCGCTGGCCAGCGCTGCGAGATACAGTTCATCGTCCATCGCCCCCTGGATACTCCTTTTTTTCAACTGTTCTTGTTTTGACAGCTCGATACCACAATCGGGTACCTGTGCAAACGTGTCGTCGAAACATATGGAACCAAGGCTTCCATTGGAATCGACGGTCTTGACGCTGTACAGGGCACGTACGGTCAGCGGAAAATCACGTCGGTGATAGTATACTATCCCCCCCCCAGAGGCGCCGAAATAGCCCGTCAGCGCGTTCTGCAGGCCAGGTGGCAATTCGGACTGCGGCACGGTTACGGTCGCTGTTGCCAGGCCGAAGAACAGTGATGCAAACCAAACAAACATAATCGTCTCCTGTTTTGCTCTCTAGTTCGAAAGTTCAGCCCCCAAGGAGCACGCTGTGTGCTCCGAGTTGATAGTGAACCTCTGAAAGGCGAAAGTCAACGGGGGGTGCGGGTCCGCGGACGCCGGTGCGCAGCAAAGGGCGTGCCAGAGCCCGTCAATCGTATGCCAGGGCGCAAACGAAGGGCGGTCCCGGGCGTTGCGCCGGCGCCTCGTATCGTGCTGACCGCCCAAGCCGAACGACCCGCCGTGCCGGGGCAGACCAGAAAGTCCGCCCCGCGCCGGGGACGGTGGTGATCTCGCGGTCGTCGTCCGGGAATGGGCTGTTGGGATGAGGATGGCCCGTGATAGTCCGTCTCTGCTGGGTTTTCCGCCCCGTCCCACGTCCTCCGGGATCGGGATTTGTCCCGTCACACCCGGGTGACAGCCGCTCCAAGCCGTGTTACTGTACGCGAAAATGACCCTGGGGGAATCCGGTTGACACGATGATCTTGTTTGAAACCCTGCCTGCTGACCTCGCTTGGGGCGCCCCATCGGCACCCTGGAGTCGGGCCGGCTCGGCGCCGGTTGTCGCGCCACACATCTATATAATGGATAACCCCCACCAGCTCCGGTGTAACCATGAATGAAAATTTGGTCCGTTTGGGTGTTCTGGAAAGTTACGGCGTTCGTTGGTCCGCCGACGATTTCGCCCGGGACATCGTGCAGAACTTCTACGATTCCACCCCCGACTTTTCTTTGGTGCGCTTGGTCGTCGACCGAACCGCGCGCACCGTCGTCGTTGCCGGGCCTCATGGGTTTGACATCGATTTGTTGTGTTACGTTGGGGCCACTACCAAACACGACGGGAGCACCGTGGGCGGGTTCGGGGAGGGGTTCAAGATTTGTGCTCTCATCGGCGTCCGCGATTTTGGTGTTGCCATGTCCGCGGGTACCGGCTCCCACAGCCTCGAAGTCACGTTTGCGCCCACGTCCATCGGCCGCGAATTGTGTTATCGTATCACAACCTTACCCGAACCCGAATCGGGCTCTTGGGTGCGCCTCGAAAATTGTTCCGACGTCGTTTTGGGCGCCTTCGACCGGGTCGTCAACGTTTTTCGCTGGGACGGCAACCGCCACATTGGGCCGATTTTGGCCTCGACCGAAGACGGCGCCCTAGCGATCGCCCTGTCCAACGTCAGCCCCATGGGCGAAATCTATTACCGGCGCCAATACCGTGGCAAAATGCGTTTTTGGTCCGTCAACCGACAGACACCGGCTGTGACCCTGATTCACGATGCCGTGCTCGACGAAATCGAAGGCGACCGCGACCGCCGCGACGTGCCCGTCCGGCCCATCGCCCGAGCACTGGGCAAACAGTTGCCCCCAGACGGCCTGCATCGCGTGTTTCTGCACCTGGAATACACCTGGGAGTACGGCCACGACTGCCTCGGCGGCCTGCTCGAAGGCGCCAAGGACCGCGGGTTACAACTCGAATGGCCCCCAGACTGGCTGGTGCGCGCCCATCCCGATCCCCACAACTTCAACGATCTCGCCAAGCGGCAGGGGTATCGACTCGCTGTGACCGGGTTGGCCCACGTCGGGATGCGCCGCGTCGACCAACGGTTCGGGACGGGGCTCGAAACGCGGCAACCCACCGATCTCGAACGGGCACGACTGGCGGTAACCGTGGATCTGTATCGCGATCTCGTCGGAAAATCCCCGAAGACGAATCGATTCGAAGTCTACGATTCCCAACACGCTGCGGTTTTAGGCCAGCATTTGGGAGATCGGGTCTTGGTCGGCGCCCACCTCGTCGCCCAGGGGTTCGACGCGGTCGCATCGACCGTGATCCACGAGCTGGCCCACGATGCCGGCCCTGAGGACTCGGAGCGGTTCCATCGACGCCTCGGTAACGCTCTGCGCGGTATCCTGCGGCAACCAGATCGAGTCCAAAAAGCGCGGGAACGATTCGAAAAGGTCACCGAAGCCGATGCCCCTCCGCTCAAGACCGACGACCCGGTGGCGGAGTCTCAGTCATTGGAGGAAAAACGGAAATCGTACCCATGGTTGCGTAAAAACGCATGGATGGAAAGTGCCGATCCCGACAACGGTTGGCCCGTTGCCGTCTTCGTACCGGTCGGGTTTCCACCCCTTGTTGACATCCTAAAACGTATTGACGATGCCGCTTCAGCCGTACAAATGGAATATATCGTCATACCGTTCCCTACGCAGTACCCAACAACGTGTATCAAAGAGAAATTGCCCGGACTGCCGTGGATTCGTATCTGCGGCGTCGATGTCGGTGAAGATACCCACGAACCGGGTTATCGAGCGCGATCCTGGGACGGCGAGTTGGTTCCACCTGTCGAACTGCTGACCGCCGCTTTTCTCAAAGCCAAAGAGACCGTACCCTTCAAAAAACGTATGGAGAGGATTACCGTTGCCGTTCCCACTCCAGAATCCGAACTTTCTTTTGAGCAACGACGCGCAAAACATCTGGCCAATTGCCGCACGGCGGTTTCTTTAACTTGGTCCGGCTGGTCCCAAACGAACCCACCGGCATGGTCCAAGGGCATGCAACATGCGGCGTTTTCCGTGTTCTTGCGAAATGATTGGTCCGAAACCCCGCCCGACGATGTGCCCACCCAAATCAAACCCATCCTTCAGCTCGCCATTGATTATGCGCGAAAATTACGGGCGGAAGACGTTCAGTTCGAGTCGGGTGACGAGTTCGAGGAATCGGCGATGGCGACCGCTCAGGGACTCAGCGTTGCCGTTTATCTGGAACGGCAGGACGAAGGCGATCCCGACCGCGCAGCCGATGTCTTTCGCCGTTTCCGGGCGATTACGAACGACCTGTTGAGCACCCCGATCCCCGACATTGCCCGAAATGAATGTCTAAAACGAACGGTCGGGTTGATCACACATACAACCAACCAATTTCAGGAGTGGGCTCGCCCCCTTGCTGTCGACTCGCTGGAGGACATTTACACAACCGCCAAAAATGCCGTCTTGGCCTTTTGTTCGGAATTGGAAGACGACGACATACCCATTCATAGGTGGGAATACCAGTTTTATTTGTGGGCTCGTCAATACGCCGAAGCCACCGAAACCCAACTCAACTCCGAAAAAAAATCCGAACCCCCCACCTTATCGGAAGCGGAAGTCGGCGAAATATGGCTACAAATCTGCAACGACACGGGGAACCCGGTCTTGGCCACACAAACCATTATGGATCTCACCAAAAAGGACACGGCGCCATGAAAACCACGTCCACCATTGTTCGATTGGGTATTTTGGAGACCTACAAGGTCCGATGGAACGCCATGACGGTAGCACGCGACGTCGTCCAGAATTTTTTTGACGAAGTGGATGACTTCAGCAGGGTCGTCATCGATATCGACGCGTCGGCAAAACGGGTCACGGTGTCCGGTCCGTCGGAGGTAGCCTTCGATTATTTGCGGTATATCGGGGCAACAACCAAGGCAGCCGTGGAAAAACGCACCGCCGGGGGATTTGGCGAAGGGTTCAAAATTTGTGCCCTGGTGGTGTCGCGGGATTTTGGCGCCCAGATGGAAGCCGGTTCGCGAGGATTCAAACTCAACGTCCAGTTCGAACCCTCCAAACTCGGGCGCGAATTGGCTTACGAAATCACCGAGGTTCCGGAAACCCCCGGCAGTTTCGTCACCATCAGCCAGGCGCCCAAACGGCTGTTGGAAGCGTTTGGCGAAGTCAAAGATGAATTTCGGCATCCCGCAAACAGCCGACTCTGTTCCCCGCTGTTCGTCGACGAAACCAAAGGAGTGGGGGTTTGGTATGCCGCCCGCAAAGGTCGAGCCGACATCTTTTATCGCAAACAACGGCGAGGTATCGTGAAGTACGGTAAAGGATTCGGGCTCACCATGGCCTATGACGGTCGTCTGGACACGGCGGAGGGCGACCGTGACCGCCGCGACATTCGAACACTCAAACCAGTGCTAAAGGCCATCGTGGCGGCGTTGCCGTCCGAAACCCTGAAAACCATGGTACAATATCTCAAATCCTATTGGCAGCGGGGGCATCAGGTTTTGACGCTGTGCGTTCAGGAATTGGGTCGGCGGAAAGAAACCATGGTGTTTTCCCCCCGATGGGTGGCGAATAAACGGTACGGATATGTCGCCGAGGAGTTACAACGTTTGGGGTTGCGGTCGGCGATTGCCGTCTTCGCCGAGGTGGGAATGCCTACGGTCGAAGCCGTTCTGGCCGGAAACTCGACCCCCCGTGCCCCGACGCCGGTCGAAGAAGCGCGCATCGCCGTTGCCCGCGATTTCTATATTTCGCTGACAGGACATCTACCCGTTCGGGAGATCCGTTTTGTCGTCGACACGGCGGACAAAACCTCACGACACGGAGGAACATCCCGGACAGCGGTTGTTGGCGCCAACACGCTGCAGGCCGATTTCGCCGAGGGGATAAGCGAATGTCTGCGGTTGTTTGCAAGTAGTTGCTACCGGTCACACCATACCGCGGACATTCTGACAGAAATGATTTCAGCGGCGATGAAGCTGACAAACACCGACAACTGGCGTAGCCAATGGGACCACCCAGACGAAGTCACGTTGCCCACGGATGAGCTGCCGGAAGAATCGATAATGGAACTCGCCGAGTTGTTCGGAGAAGGGCTGCGTTATTACGGCTTGGTGTGGGTTTATGGGCCGGCGGGGTGCCCATTGCTGGACGACATCGTCAAGAAGGTGAAGGCGTTGGCCCGGTCACTTAGGATGCACGTACCCGTCACGATCCGCGACGTACACAATACGGAAACGGCAATTCGGATGGGGGTCACCGGTCTGCCGGCTGTCTCATTTCAAAACAAAATGCTGGAGAAATTCCCCGGCAAAACGCCCTACTACAGCGTCCGCCCGCTCGGCAAATACGGTCTCTATCCCGATTGGGATTTACTCAAAGAGAAGTTTGCCGAAACCAAACGGAGCAAACGGCAATACCAATTTCGGTCCAAAAAGGTCGTTCGGCCGTTGGGCCAATTTGACCCGGCAAACAAACGGCAGTTGGCTTGGCTCAAAAACAATAAGCCGGAGAAATGGCGCCGACACCGCATTGATCTATTACTCACCCAACTGGGCGATCACCAAGTCTGGCCGCAGACGGTGGACGGGGGCTTAATACAAACCGCCCATAAACAGATCGTAGGCGATCTGGCCCATATCGAAGCCGAATTGGAACAATTGATACCCAAAGTAGCGGAAGCTCTGGCGGTGCAACAGGTACGTATGGCGGCGGTGGCAGATCAGTTGCGTAAGGAATTCAACCAAGAGGACGTCGCGATATTTTACGAAAAGCCGGCGATGCAGCTAGCACGGGCCGAGTTTGTGAAGCAGGTGGCAGCAGGCCGGAGTGATACCGAAGCCGTAGCGGCGGCGATTCGGGTGGGACGAACAATCGAGGAGTTCCACAAGCGGCGCCCGGAAGTCCAACTGGACCAGCAATGCCTACAAAGGTGCGTCTCCCATGCCCAAGGTCGCCTAGAAAATATGCTGGAAGCCAACCACAACGAAGCGGAAGCGATAGAGGAAACGCTGAACATATTCGCGGACGCGGTGGCGGCCCTGGAAGCAAGGCACAGTCAACGAGACGAACGAGCCCAGCCCTATTCCTGCGGCCCAACGTCGGAGGTCCTGGACAAACTATTGGGCTACACCCGCCCCACCCCGCCGCCGGACCCCAGGAAAACGGCAGTAGCAGAAGCCTGGAACGATGCCATCACCGCAGGCGCCACGCAGGAGGAGGCGTTTGCAATGTGTTTGAAAGTGGCGGAGGCCTTTGGGGAGGAGTGAGGGGTTGTATCAGCTACCCAAAACATTGCGCAGCATCTGGGGAAATACCAATGCTTTTTCAAAAAGTTGATGAAGCTCTTCGGCGGTTTTTTCCATCGTATAACTTGCGAAGTTCTCGTGGACCAGCCGATTTCGTTCGCGACCGATTTCCATAAACGCTTCGACCGCATCGCTTAACGATTTGTCGTTTTTGACCTTTGTTTTCATCTGTTGGTCAAAATCATCTCCGAAAAATTTCCAAAAATGGTTTGCATTGGACTCCTTCCACGCGAACAAACTATGGTATTGGCGTTCCAACGCTTTTCGTTTCACAAAGTTAACCAAAAGTTCATTCCGGCGGGAAGTTCTGTTTACGAATTGAACAATTATGTCGGTAATCTCCTGTTCAAAATAACTTGCCGCGGCCAACAGAAGCGCCTTGCGGTAGTTCGCGTCAATACTTATACGTAACGATATCTCTCCGGACTGCTCCAGCAACTGCACCATCTGTTTGTAATCAAGATAAATGTTGCGTACCGCGTCTTGAGACATCCACCCTTCCCCCAATTCAAATCATCTTGATGAGCGTTTTGGCCCGTTCCATCCGCGTCTTCACGTTGACGGTCTTGGTAGTCCCATATCGGGTTGCAGCGATAAAATGAGAATCGACTTCCAGATTACGTACCGATCTTGCCTCGATTTTGCCATCGATCAATTGCTTGTTTGAGAATGCGGACCGACAAACGACAGAAAATACGGCGTCATACAATGCGATATTAAATCGCCGACTACGTTCGGTAAAAAATACATTGTCCGGAAGGTCGGAGCACGCGTGCAAAAAAGACTTAAACAGATTTTCAAGATACTCATTGTTTTCGGGTTTCGTTTTTTTCCGTTTTAGAGAAAACTGATTGAGAAACTTGATCATCGACGGCGCGTAATTGTCTCCGTCTTCCAACATGGCAAATCCGCGCAACAAAATTTCTAAATCTTTTCCATGTAAATCCGGCTCCGCACGCCCAACCAGCCGACGCCACGCCGGATCTGCGTTGATATGGTGGAGCATGTCGTAAAAAGCGGAGTGATACAAACTGGCTCGAATTTCTTGGGGGCGAAGATTGACCCCTCCTGAATTCAAGCGGTTAAATATTTCGTAAATCGCCGAGTCATCGTCCGAGGAATTTTGGCGAACGATAATGTTACGGATAGGTCGTAGGTCAAACCGTGTTTTGTACTCACCAAGACTTTCGTAGTACTTGCCTTGGAAACGATTTTCTCTGGTGTGGGTTCGTTCACGAAACGTGAGTTTGAACGGCACAAAATATTTGTCGTCATGCAAAATCTCTCGCGGTATTTGCCCACTTTTGTCAAAGATATCCCTTAAATCGGACCTGACTTCCTTTTTAGGAAACCGCTGCTCCCCGCCTTGCCCGACTCTCTGCGAACATGATAATGGGCAAGTCGGGCAGGTATCCACTGAGCTACCGGGGC
>JABWCM010000214.1 GCA_013360285.1 Myxococcales bacterium | reverse complement strand
CCGGACACACATACGCCACCGTCGCAAAAGTCGTTTTGAGTGCATCCGTCCCCGTCGTTGCAGCCGCCTGCCAGCACCGTATAACTGCATCCACCCCAAGGCTCACAGAAATCCGCGGTGCAAGGATTTCCGTCGTCACAATCAACGATCCCGCCATCGGCAATACATGCACCGTTCCAACACCGATCGTCCAGAGTGCAGACATCGCCGTCATCACACGGCGTCAGATTTGCGGCGCTGTCGATCTGGCAGTTGCCCGATACACAGCGTTCGAATTCGCACGCGTCCAACCAGCCGAATACGCCGTAGCAGTCGGAATCATAGTAACATTCCGCCACCCACTTCACACCCTGAGTTGAATTTGTTGGCTCCACCGGGATCATTTCAATTCCGCCGTCAGGATTTGGGGGCAAATTCGGCGACTCGGATTCGACTAGGACCACGGTTTCCGGCGGTGATTGGGGGGCTGGCTGTGGTTGTGGTCCTTGGCCAAAACACCCCGCGGTTGTTGCGATCAACACCGTAAGACCGATCACAACGCCCGTTTTAATACCGCCGCTCAGACGATGTGTGGTGGTGGTTATATAATGTGTTGTGTTAATTAGATAGTGTGCGTGGCCCATCGGGCGCAAAAGTGCATCCATACTCACGGTTTCCTCCGGCGGTGATTTGTTATGTGACCGTCATCCAGTCACGAGGGCGTAGACGACGGTGAAAACCAATTATGCAAAAGAATCGCAATCACACATCTGGGCTCTCCTAACGACCCGATGGGTATACCTTGCCGGTATCAATCCGCTGCGGTATCGTCTGGGTGTGTGGTGTTTTTTAGGGGAATTTGGGGCCAGCCGAATTTACGCCGGATCGTCCGGAAAAATCCTGAGTCATATCGGGAATATGGCGCAAGGATTTTTATGGACGAGGCGGCCAAAGACGGCCAGGACAAAAATTTCATCTAAACACACCACACACCTAAGTGTCCTCCGGATTTCACCAACCACGTAAGCAGGACATAGACACATTGCGGAGCCCGACCATGAATCGACGAAACATGAGTAATAATCTGCTTGTTACGCTGTGGGTCGTGTGCTGGGCGGCAATAACGGGGTTTGGGGCCTGTGCACCGCCTGTTGACGA
The DNA here is from genome assembly GCA_013360285.1 of Myxococcales bacterium. GTDB lineage: Bacteria > Myxococcota_A > UBA9042 > JABWCM01 > JABWCM01 > JABWCM01. The sequence goes on along the minus strand of JABWCM010000214.1, from coordinate 11,313 downwards.
CGTTGAGGAGGTAAACGACACATCCACAACACCGACCCAAGACTCTCTCTTGCCGCCCGAGCCGTTGAGATTGCGGACCGTGGGTTCCGGTTTTCAACTCAAATTAGGCGAAAATTGGAAACCGTTTTTTATGAACGGCATCAACTTCGGAATGGCCGTGCCGGGGACGGATCCGGGTGAATTGGTTACCGACCGAGAGGCGATTGCACGATGGCTGGAACTTGCCGGGGGCCTCGGATTGAACACCATTCGGCTCTACACCTTACAGTTTCCCGAATTTTATGAGGAGTTTGCACTTTATCAAACCAGGCATCCCGATCGGCCACTTTGGCTGGTCCAAGGAATCTGGTTGGACGAGCAGGAAACCGGAGACTACATCGCGCAAACAATCCCGTTTCAAGAGGAGATTCGTAACGTAATCAACTCGGTGCATGGGCAGGCAGACATCGGCCACCGATTTGGGAAAGCCTACGGACAATACACCCAAGACATTTCTTCTTATGTGATTGCTTATCTTATCGGTCACGAGTTGGAGCCGTATCTGGTACAGGAGACCAACGACTTACATAGCGACAATACATCATTTGTAGGTGAGTATTTGTCGATCGTCGGAGCCAGCGCCATGGAATCCTGGATCGTCGGGATGATGGACTACACCCAGAATTATTCGGACACAACTTACAAAACACAAAGACCAGTGGGGTGGAGCAACTGGCCAACTCTGGATCCGTTGTACCATCCGACCCAGCCCCACGACCCGCTCATCAGTGCCGAAGACTTTGTTGGTCTCGACTTTGCCAAGGTGGTCATCAACGCCAAAAATCAAGCGGGACATTTCGTATCTTACCACGCTTATCCGTATTATCCCGAATTTGTTATCTATGAACCCAAGTACACCGAGATCTCTGACCACTTGGGTAACAATTCTTATCTCGGATATCTGTATGATTTGCGCAATCATTACGACGGTATACCGCTGATTATTGGCGAGTATGGAGTTCCTTCCAGCCGTGGTGTTGGTAAGTTTGCGCCGAGCGGAATGCACCATGGTGGCCATGATGAGGTCGCACAAGGATTACACAACGTACGCCAGTTGAGGAATATTGTTGATTCCGGCTGTGCGGGTGGGATTTTGTTTGCGTTGATGGACGAGTGGTTCAAACGCTCGTGGGTTGTCGAGAAGCAGGAGATTCCTCAAGAATCGCGTAAGTACTGGTATAACGTGATGAATCCGGAACAGTCGTTTGGACTTTTGGCAATGGAACCGGCGATGCCGGGAACACGGCGGGTGGACGGATCCGGGTTGGATTGGACCGGTAACCCTCTGTCCCAGAAAGCGGGTGGAGCAATTCGTAAATTGTGGGCCAGTGCTGACGCGGCTTACGTTTATCTGCGAATCGACTTGGCTCCGGACGAGCTGCCTTCGCTTTTGTACATTGGGTTGGACACGTTTGGCGAAGAAGTAGGCGATATCCGTTTTCCCGATGGTTTGGACGTGGAAAGTCCTGTTGGTCTTGAGTTTGTAGCGCGTTTGGATTGGAGCGACAAAAGTGAATTGTTGGTCGACACGCCGTACGATACTTATGGATGGTGGCACAACGAGTTGCTTCCGCAACAACTCTTGCGGCCCGCCTGGAATGACGATGGGTTGTATGTGTCGATCCTCGGTTTGGTGAATTACGAAGCTTATTTTAACGAAAGTCTATTTAAACCGCGGGAAAATCAGCATTCCGGTTCCCTTCGGCAGGGAAACACCGATCCCGAATCTCCGGAGTTTAACTCGCTGGCCGACTGGATGTTGTCACCGGCGGGCGATATTCTGGAAGTTAGATTACCGTGGTCACTGCTTAACTTCACTAATCCGGCAAGCCGACAAATTCTTTATGACGACCGGGATACCTGGGAAACGGAAACAATTGAGACCCCCGGGTTCCGGTTTGTGGTGGTTGCTGCAGAACCGAGTGTTTCTCCCGGAGACGCGCCGGTGATAGCCGATGTGTTTCCCGCCGAAGGTGCCACGCCGATGTGGACTTGGGAGTCCTGGGAGCTTCCACAATACAAAGAACGGGTCAAGGCGTCGTACAACCTGGTTCAGCAGGGAATCAAAGCGTTGTTTGCGGGAGACGGCACGCCGTATCCGTCTGGTGAAGGTTCTACGATCTCACCCTTGGTTTGGTAAGTTCACTGCCGGGTGTGGTGGCGGTGGAGCCGCTTTGGGTGTGGTGGAGTCGGGTCGATGTGTAGACCAAATCGGCCAGGCACCTTCATGGCCGGAAAAGGCGAGTGCGGCCAAAATAAACCACGCGGTCGGTGCGGCGGCGGTTACTGCGGGGAAGTCCGGTTGGGTATGGGTGGCATAAGGAAGTGCTCCGCCAGTTATGCACATCAATTGACGGGCCAATCGCAGTGCCTCCTCGGCCACGTTCCGATTTCCGACACGTGTGGCAGCCAAGGCAACCGTCATCGTACCTTCGACAAAAATAGGTGATTGGTCATTCCAGTCGATGTCTGGATAGTCGGATACAGTGCCCGCATACGGTCGAAATCCATTCAATCCATTGTCCGTTGCGGAAAAAAGGGCGTAAGTTGTTCGGAGCGCTTCGTTTGCATTATCTAAGTTAACGCGAGCATGCCAGAACAGCACACCGTAACTTCCGGAACTGTCGAGTGCCCACTCGTAAATCGGGCCGTTCTGGTTGACCGCGGTCGCAAAGCGGCCGTCTTTGGGCAGCCACAAAGCCGCTTCAATACGTTGCCCAAGTCGGTCTCGAAAGGTGACCCACTGTGTTTCCGGGTGCACGTGCGCCAGCAGGTCGAGAAAAAACCACGCGTCAAATTGGTGTTCGGCGATGGCTTCGTCGATCAGAACGTCCGGCCGCAATGCGGTGTGGCGCCGGTTAAACACTCCGCGCCCACCACGGAGAAGCCCGTCCCGCGGGTCCTGCGGTGCGTCCACCTGCATTTGCACCAAGAAATCTGCAACTCTGAGCGCCGCCGCCAAAAATCGTGGGTTTTGAGTGCGAAACAGGTGATAAACAAATGCGTAACCCACCCAGGCGACGGTCCCCGTACGTACGTAGTCTTGGTCATAGTATGGCTCCATCGCCGTGTTAAACGAAAATCCAAAGGATCCGTCTGGGCTTTGGATCGACTCCAGGGTGGCTAAAATCGCTTCCGCTTCCGCAATCTTACCAAGTTGGATGAACGCGATGGCTACAATGGCATTGTCGTAAACATAAGACCGTCGGCTCGCCACGAGTCGTTGATCAAAAGTGGGATCTCCATCGCCGGGGTAACTTTGGACCGCCAATCCGTGCGTTTCGTCCGGCAGCCTCAAATCAACCAGTGGCAAATGTTGCGCTGCTTCGGTTGCTGCTTCATAAAGTGAACCCGGCGAAATTTCCGGTTCCCGGCAGGGTGAATCGGGGGCGAGGGTATATCGATAAATGGGAGGCGAACATGCCGAAATCATGGATGTAAACGCGAATATAACGTGGAAAAATGGTAATAAAGCGGGGGGGGAGCCGCGTAAAAAACCAAATGGCAGTACGAATACAGACGAGCGTGCAGGCATAGGATTGGGTTGCTCAAAAGAAAACGGAAGGGCGTGCGGTCGGGCGACGGCTATCTTAAGTAGGCTTCGATACGGGGCAGTACATTTTCCAAAAGCGGTAAATAAAATTCCCAATAAAACCACTCGTTGGATTTGTAGATCTGATATGTCGGAAACTTACGGCGATAGGTATCATAAAACGCAAACTGATAGGGGCCGAACATCACCGCGTTGTCGGCGAAATCCCCGGCAAAATAGTAGGTTGGTGCGTCATTTTCGTGGCTCAAAATCGCCGAAAACCGGGTTGGGATCCCTTCGGCCCGCATCTGGACCACACCACGGGGGTACAACTGCATTTCGAATTCCGCGTGTTCAACGGTATGTTCACGGGGAATGACAACATCGAACCAATAATAATACGGAATCTCCGGCGTACACCCGACTGTGAGCGGATCGTCTTCTCGATGTGTTTTTAACAACACGGGTACTTCCTGAACATCTTTCCCTTCTTCCAGAATTAAGATCCGTTCAGAAGTGTGCACAAACACCACACCGGGGCCGGAAAAGCGCCATTTCTCCCCTGTTTGCAACTCCCACAGGTAGGGGATCCAGTTGGGAATGTCGTTCATGTTGGCAAAATCTTCGATGTACCGCCCGATCCAACCGGTCCAGTCCAAATTGAGGATATCTTCCCAGCGATCCACGACATCTTGGCGAGTCGGTTGCCCGAATGTGTTGAATTCGGCAATCACAACGCCGCCTTTATTTCGGAATGCGTCCACCACGTCGGTTTCTTCGTGCGTCATGCCGCCAAAAACGACCTGGTTGCGCGTTAAGTGAGCGCGCTCCTCCGGGATTCGTCGTAAATCGAGTTCATAAACACCATAGGTATCCGCGACATAGAGCACGTCGGTGTCTTCGAGGTCCTGGTGTTGCAGCAATCGCCAGGGATTTTCTCCTGTCTCCGGAAACGGTGGTGGGAGGGCCACTCCATCTGCATCGCGGATTTCGGGGTAATACCCAACGTAAGCATTGGCCAGATCCCACCGGTCATGGCCGGGAGGAGGCGGATATCGAAAAAAATTCAGTGCCCAAAACAACGACGCGTGTTCTTTGTAGTCATCAAACGGGACTGTTTTGTCCAGAACACGTAACTTAAGTGTGGGCCGCGATCCCACCTGCCACACCAGATAGGGTGAAAACATCAGCGCGCCGATGGCGAGCATCCATACCCCAAATATCAGAATTCGCCGTTTCATGGTGTTTCCTCTACTTGTGGCGCGCCAAATCCACGTCGTTCGATTCGGCCCCAACTCTTGGCGCCAAACAGAAACTTCACCATCCCCTTCAAACGCCAATACAGGGTGAGTTGGCGGTATCCAAAGTTCTCAAGAAATCCGTAAACACTTAGCCAGACGAGACTCAGATTGGACCGGTACAACGAGTACGATAACTCTTCGAGCAAAATGCTCGCGATGGACAAAAACACTCCGTACAGTACGGCGACCATAAAAAACAGAATCAAAAACGGGGTGTCGATGATTCCTGCGGTGAAGCTGAGAATGACGATGACATACCCGGCAAGTTCGATAAAAGGTGCCAACATTTCAAACAGTATGTGAAACGGAAATGCCAAAAGGCCGACGACGCCATACCGGGGGTTGAGCGCCATACCGGCGTGGGTGGTTAGGCTTTCCATCATTCCGCGTTGCCACCGGTCTCGTTGGCGACCGAGATCCGAAAGATTTTCGGGTACTTCGGTAAAACAAATCGGGTCCGGCACAAATACAATACGATAAGGTTGGCGTTTTTTGCGGAAATGGCGATGGAGGCGAACGACCAACTCCATGTCTTCGCCTACGGTTTCTCGGGAGTAACCGCCAACGTTGACCACAGCATCTTTGCGGAACAACCCAAATGCACCGCTGATAATTAAGTTACCGCCGAGGAGATTCCAGCCGATGCGTCCGAAAAGAAAGGCACGAAGGTACTCTACTGTTTGGAACAGCGGCAGGATACGGTCTCCTAAACTTACTTTCGTGACCACGCCGTTTTCAATTGTGCAGCCGTTCGCTACACGTACGGTTCCGCCTGCCGCAACGGTTCGGTCTGGGTCTTCCATAAACGGCACGATCACTTTTAGCAGTGCATCACGATTTAAGATGGTATCGGCGTCAATGGAGCAAAAAAGCGGGTATTGAGAAAAATTGATTCCGGCGTTCAATGCGTCCGATTTGCCGCCATTTACTTTGTCGATCACCGTCAGACGGTCGATTCCCGGTGCTTTATAGACCGTAATGATTTGTTCCGTTGGCAAGTCACGCCGAAAAACCGCGTGAACGGGTTCCAGGCCGAAGGCTTTTTTTAAGCGGTCCAGCGTATGGTCCGTGGAGCCGTCGTTGACAACGATCACCTCGTAATCGGTGTATGTTAAGTTAAGAAGTGCGCGAACGCTTTGTACGATGTTACGTTCTTCGTTGAATGCCGGAGCAATCACCGACACCGGAAGTGTCATGGGTGAATTGAGCAAGACATCGGTATCAAAGGTGTCTGAGCGTCGTTTGTGGCGAAAAATGTCGACAAACGACGTAATCAGCAGCGTGGTATAAGACAAATTCATGACCACGAAGTAGGCCAGCAAAAAAACGTTGAGAAGGATGAGAGCATCAGACAGCATCGGTCACCCCTGCGAGACGCCAAGCGCCAAAAATCCGGAGATTCGGTTTTGCTCGACGGTTTGTCGCGACATGTCGCGGGCAAAGTTGTCGGCTGAATTCTGGGATTCTTCTCTTAAGATTTCGATTCCTTCTTCGCCGATTTGTGAAAGTGCACGAGCCGCGTTGTACCGCACCCACCAATTCCGGTCTTTCAGCGCGCTTCGTAGTACCGCCAGCGTTTGTGAGTCGTTGCTTAATGCACCCAGCGTTCGTGCGGCCTGCGCTCGCACTTCCCATTCCGGATCCTGCGCCAATGCCGCCAAATCCTTAAGCAATGCCGGTACGCCGATAGCCCCCAGGGCTTTGACCGCCCGAACCCTCAACTCCTTTTCCGGGGAGCGGAGCAGTCGGCGCAAAATCGGTAATGCTTGGGCATCTTTAGACAGGGCAATCGCTTCTATCGCGGTTGCGCGAACTTCGGGTCGTTCTTCGTCATCCACGAACCGCCGTAATCGTGCATAACCCGCGGGACCGGAGCTTTCGGCGATTTCGGCCATCAAAATGGCGTGCCACCGGTTTGGAGACGCGATGAGCGGCGCGATGACGTCCATTCCGCGTGTGCTTCCGGAACGCGCCAATGCTCTGGCTGCTTCGATGCGTACAAATGGATTTTTATCACGAAGTGCTTTGTCGCCGATACGTTCCATGATGTCGCTTCGCAACAGGCCCAATCTGCGGTACGCGGCCGCACGATTCCACCAGACCCACGACCGGGACAGGCGTACGTCTTTCGCATCAAACCCAAGCGCGACGTATAGTTGGGCCAATCGCTCCATAGACCTGCCGCGACATGTGCGGAATTTTTCCCGCAATAACCACAACATGTCGGAAGTGCTTATGCGGTCGGCAATCTCCAGCGCCGATTCGATCACTCCGTCACCGTTAAGATACTCACTTAAGATTGCGTCAGTACCTCGCCGGATCCGGTCTTTTCGCCGTTCCGAGGCCCGCGCCATCAACCGGTACGAAAATGCCGCACTGAGGGTAATGATCACGATTCCGATCTGCACAAACACGATTTGCAGTGTCAGATCATAGACTGGATTTCGGGCGAGGGCTCGCACCCCATCGATCAACCATTCCACGGTGTTTGCCTCCGGTTGTTAAAACAGCACGCTGTAATGAAGTGTCATGCCATGTTGATACAGCGCTTCCGGCTCCACGAACTCGGGGTCCGTGGTCAAAAACGTATAGATTCCGCGTAACGAATGATGACTATTAAATCGATAACCGATTCCCCCATGGATGGTTAACACGTCTTGAACTATGGCAGTGGGGTCAAAAAACACCTCGGTGCCCTTTCCAAACCCCGCGCCCGCGAAAATCCACCAGTCCGATGGCAACGCAAGATGAACGGCGCCCGTAATCAGGTGTCCTACGTCTACGTCCACGTTAAAAAACGTCGCTTTGTAAGCGAGATCCAGGCTTAAAATACCCGCATGAATCACAAAACCTGGTCCCAGTTGATTGACCAAAAGGTCGTCATCGCCCGCGGCGGCGTCTTTATAGTCGACGATGCCATACGTAACATAAGGTTGTATGTACTTGGTAACAGGAAACCGGCCGATCAGCCGGCCATAAAACGCCGGCAGAAAGTCGCTGGACGGAGTAAAGCCCAACTCCAAGTCGATGTTGACCATTTCATGCAGCCGAAATCCACCCAACGCAAACAATGAAGCATTGAATGCGCCCAGATCACCGCGATGGTGCATATCCAAGCCGCCGCCGAGCGCTACATCATCGGTGAGGTCCACCAATAACGACGCTCGCAGTGACTGCCAGGCTTCGCGGCGGATGTTGATCGCCAACGTGGGTGCCACATCGACTCGATAGGTGGTATCCGCGGCGGACGCGTGGCGAATCGTCTGTGCGGTTTGTACATCGCCTGCGGCTTTCAGCGGTACGGCTAGTCGTTCCGCACGTCGGGTGTCACCCTGGGCGAGGTAAGCGCGCGCGGCCGACCGCAACGCTTCGGCATCCTGAGGATATTGCATCAGAAAGTATTCGTATTGGCGCGCCGCTTCTTCGAATCGATTCTGATAAAATAAGATATCCCCGCGAATGAGGTACACATTCATGTCCTTGGGATCTTCTGCAAGTCGTGTACGGAGAATTTCGTCGGCTTGTACCCAGTTTCCGCGCCATGCTTCGACTCGCGCCAAAAACATCCGCCCATCGACGAAGTCCGGGTATTCTGCGTTCATCGCTTTGAGGCGTTCCACCGCAAGGTCGTATTCCTTACCAAACGCGAGCATCTGTGCGTTTTTGAAACGATAACGAAGGTCTTCCGGAAATCGTTCGTGTAAATGTTGATAAACTTGAGCTGCGCGTAGCCAATCTTCGTTTTTTTCCAGCTCGCCGGCGAGGGATTGCACAAATTCCAGCGTGCTGTCGGTTGGGATGGCGACGGCCGGCGGGGGCGTGTCCGGCGTGGTTGGGGGGGATTCGCCTTGCTGTGCCGCCGCAGCGGAACCTTCGGGTGACATGGCTGCGAGTCGTTCCGGCTCGGATTCGGCCGTTGCTACGGTGGAGAACAACAGGCACACCAGTAGAAAACAGACCAATTTGAAAGGGATTTTGGCAAAGCCGGTTTCGATGACGTCGAAGGCCGCGCCGTACTTGTAGGGTGTGTAACGGTTGTTTTTCATAGATGCCACTCGCCGCGGAACCTGTTGGTAACTGTTCCGCTCCCAGAGGACGGGTACTACGGCTCAACAATCCCAGGCTTTACAAATCGATCTCGGGCCTGCGCATACACGAGTGCCGGCAGGCGATCCGGCAGCAAGAACAACCGCTGGTGAACAATTTGTATACCTGAAGAGGATTGTTACCAATAATCGAACCCGAATGCAACATTTTATATTGACACCTGGGTAAATTGTTGGATGCACGCTGGTCGATGACGGGTAGTTGTTTGGAGGGGATCGGCAGTTGTACTGATGCCCAATATTGCGGTGTTTGGGCTAAATGGACCAAAAATTCTGTATTCAGTACGTTTGAGGTAGGTGATGTGCCTTAACCGGTTGGATTGAGCCACGTTTGGCCGATGGCGGGATGTGTCGAAGTTGACCATATAGTGTCACTGTCTCGGGGTTGGAAGTGGCGCAACACGAACGGTTGTCTCGGAACTCTGCATGATTTGGTTACAGATGGCTACCCGCAGAAAGCCGCCGTGTACGATCCTGTGCCCCGTGAGTACCGGTTATGGCGTTGTTGCCACGGTTTGGGAATTTATTGCACACTATTTGGGATGTTTGCCGTAGTCGTCGCCGGGGGCAAGAGGATGTAAAACAAATCTCCAACCATTTCATGTGACTACGTGCCATGGTGTTTTTGGGGTTTCGTGCCCGCCCGAACTGATGTTGGCACGGACTTTGAATGGTATGGAAGAGAAAGACGCTGTGAAGAGATACCCCACCCCGGTTGATTCACGGCCCACAGCATCAAAGGAGACGGTTATGAAACGAAGAACTTGGGGATTGTGGACACTGGTAACCGCGGGTGCGTTGGTTTTTGGCGGTGGTTGTGTGGAAGGCGGCACCGAAGGCACTCCGTCGGTTTCCTCACAAATCCAGGGTGCCATCACCCTGACACCGGTCCAATCCTGCGGCGAACTGGATTCTTATCTCAAAGATACCGCGAAGGAATATGTCGAACTCATGTTCAGCCAAAACAGCGGCGGTTGTTGGGACTGTGTCGACAAAGGAGGTGTCCCGGTCCCGGTATCCGACAACAGCGGCATCGGCACCGGCGGCAGTGCCGGCGGCGAATCCGGTGGTCCCGCGGCGCCCTCTGAACCCGGAGGTAACGACGGTGCCGAACCACAATTTGACTCCGGCAACAATAGTGGCGGCGGGGCGGAGGAACCGACGTTGGGCGATGGTGAAACCGGTACCAATAACCAGGAAAAAGGGGTAGACGAAGCCGATATTGTTAAAACCGACGGTGCTTATCTTTATATGGTCCGCGGCGGCACTCTTCTTATTGTCGACGTATGGCCGGCAGAGGAATCCCATGTGGTCGCCAACGTGATTCTCGAAGGTTGGCCACAACAGATGTTTCTTCAAGATGAGACCGTTGCCGTATTTTCTCAGGTGTCGGTTTGGGACGAATCCATTCAGGCTAAGTTAGGCCTTTCCCCCGAAAATCCCGGATATTGGGAGTTGGGCAAAGTGACGTTGATCGACGTTTCCGATCGCGCCAATCCCAAATTGCTCCGAGAAATCTATTACGAAGGCAATTACGTCGATGCCCGACTGGTCGGCACCACCGCCCGCGTCGTAACCCGTTCCCCGTGGTCGGCCATTGCCGGCGGGTATTATTATGGTGTTCCGTCGGTTGGCGGTGCCGAACCCGCTGTGGGCGGCGTCACGGTTGATGTAGACGATGCCCCTTCCGCCGGCAACGGTTCGACTCCGTCGTCGGGCAGCGCCGGGTCGTCGGGCGACTCCGAAGAAGGTTCGGCTGGCTCCGCCCCGGGTAAAGCGGACGTGGCGTATTACGAAGAGTCCGCTCCCGAATTGACCGTCGAAGAGTACAAAGCACAATTGCTGAAACAGATCGATGAAGCCAAGCTGGAAGATTTTCTCCCGCGGATGTGGAATGTCTCGGGCGACGGCAAAGTCGTGATGTCTCAGCTTTCCGCCTGCGAACATTTTTACAAACCAAGCATCAAGACGGGTCTTGATTTTCTCTCGATTCTGACCCTGGATATGGCCAATCCAACCGAATCACGACCCACCACGACCATTATTGGTGACGCTGGTGAAGTATATGGGTCGGCAAGCTCACTTTATATCGCCAGCAACTTATTTTACGGCTGGTATTCGATGTATGCGGACGCCGTTGAAGATTGGCAGGTGACCGCGATTCACCAATTCGACATCGCAACAAACGGTGACATGGCCCTGTATGTGGCCAGCGGCAAGGTGCCCGGCAGCGTTCTCAATCAGTTCGCACTGAGCGAGTACAAAGGAAATCTCCGGGTTGCCACGACCAAAGAGAATTGGTCCAATTCTGAAGAACAACAAAGTTATGTGACCA